>NZ_JAOCNC010000014.1 GCF_032860985.1 Chroococcidiopsis sp. SAG 2025 | reverse complement strand
CCCCAATCACCCCGCCACCGCTGTCCACCCCATCACCCACCACCGCCATCACCCACGGTACACATCACCCACCTGCCGATCCCCACCCCGTTTACCCCATAGATTTTGGTCAGGAGCAAGCTATGCCGCCGTAGCAACATTTTCTCCGTAGAGCGTGTTATCATCGGGTCGGCGGCAGCTTGCCAGAAGGGGTTCCCCTGGAGGTAATGCCCGCGTGACCAAACCAAAACCAAAGCGGACTCGGATGGTACGCATCCGATTCACCGAAGACGAATACGCAGCAGTCAGTCAAAAAGCGATCGCCTCTGGACTAACTTTGAGTGAATTGGTGCGACGTGCTGCTCTAGAAAACCGCTGCCCCAACCCAAAAGCGAAATCGCGATCGCCACTTACGAGCAGCTGGCGAAGTTGGGCAACAACGTCAACCAGTTAGCAAAAGCAGCTAACACGGCAGTGAAGATGGGACACGAGCCTAAAGTAACGGTGGAACATTGGCAAAAGGTTTACCAAACCATTAAGCAGTTGGGACTGGAGATTGTCGGTGATCGGTAACATTTCCAAAGGACGAGGATTTAGGGGCTGCTTGAGCTACCTGATGGACAAGGAGCAGGCAGAGCTGATTGGTGGGAATATGTTGGGGGAAAATGCACGGGAGTTGGCAGCTGAATTCAAACTGTCGCGACAACTCAACCCCGACATCAAGCAACCAGTATTCCATGCCAGCTTATCCTTGCCCAAGCTAGAAGACTACGCCGAGCATTTGGATGACGAGCGCTGGAATTCTATTGCTGCCGACTATCTCCAGCAAATGGGATTTACCCGCAATCAATATATAGTAGTGCGTCACTTCGACCGCGACCACGACCACATTCATATCGTCGCTGCTAGGGTCAAGCTGGACGGGACGATTGTGGATGACAGTTGGGACTATCTCTTGAGTCAAGATATTATCCGCTCCTTGGAAAGGGAATACAACTTGACTCCAGTGTTGAGCAGCTGGGAAGTGGAGCGACGGGGAATTACCAAGGGGCAGTTTGAGCAGCAGCGAAGAGAAGAAGCCGATTGTCAACACTCAACCCCAAGTGTCAAACAACAGATTCAAGACATTGCCGACAGGGTAATTCAGTCGTGCGATAGCCCGGAGCAATTTATCGAGAAAATGCAGTCAGCCTCTGTGCAGATCCAAACCCGCCAAAAACGGGATGGCAGCATCAGCGGCATTTCCTACCAATACACTCAAGATGGTGTCACTGTTGCTACTCCTGGCAATAAATTAGGGACTGACTATAGCTGGAATGGGATACAGCGCCGCATCCAAGAACTAGCGCCCCAGATCGGCGATGCCGAACTATTGGCAGCCCAAAAGAAAGTAGCGGCATACTTCGCCAAGCAGCCAACTCATCCCAACGAGCAAGAGCTGCAACGGCTTCAAAGAGATGAGCGGAGACTAGCAGCTTTATATGACGATTTATTCCAACAAACTCTTGAAAAACTGGACGAACTAGAAAATGCTTCCTGGTTGACACGGTTGTTACCCAAATACAAGACCGATCTTGCCGAACTTGAAAAGATATCGGCGCAAAGGGATCGGGTTTATTCTAACTGGATGGCAGCGGGTAAGAGAGTAGAAGAATGGCACAGCCAACAAGAGGAATACCGCCGCTGGCAATCATCCCCTGCAACGAAGGAAATGGAGCAGTTGAGAGAATACCTCAACACTCCCCAAGTAAAGACACGACTAAATCATATAAAAGAAGAACAGCGCCAGGAACGAGAGCGGCAGCAGGAGGGCAGAGAAATCTCTATTGCCGTGCAGCAGTTGTTTCGGCTCATTGGCGCTCAACCACAAGCGGACGGCGAGCTTAGTCTTGACGGGAATCAATGGAGAATCAAGCAAATAGGTAATACCGTCAGCGTGATTGTGAAAGCGGATAATCGTGAAATTCTCAGGGTGGAGGGGGAGAAAACTGTTGTGTTTAACCCCACAAGAGAAGAAAGAGAGAGAATGCACTCCTTACGGTCAAAGGTGAAAGAGCAGCTGCAACAGTCGCAGCGGCAGTGGGAAGCCGAACGTGAACGGAGTAGGGGATTTAGCCGATAGAATTGTCGGCTCTGAAGGCGTTTGGATGCAGCGAAGTTGCATCCAAACGCCTTCCGATCTCTGGAACGTTCACCAGATAAAGGTTCTCCCAAAATTTCTCCATTGATAAATGTGAAAACTTTGAAGGGGTAAAGGTAGCAAAGATACTGTTGGCGAATTCATGAGAGAAAAATCAGAATTAGCTGCCTTGCGTAGGATTAAGGTAAAGACCAAGCTAGTTAGTGGAGGTGCAATATGTCCATGCAACCCCAAACCATTCCTCCGATTCCAGAGAATACGGTAGTGGTTGCAAGAGCAGCTTTTCCTAAAGGCAATCTCTACATCCAAATTCGGGATAACCTTGGCAGCATCTACCAAGATGAAACCTTCGCATCACTATTTTCTAAACGTGGACAACCTGCTCAAGCTCCTTGGCAACTGGCACTTGTTTGTGTAATGCAGTTTATAGAGAATTTATCTGACCGCCAAGCTGCTGATGCTGTTCGTGCGCGGATTGATTGGAAATATGCACTCAGTCTTTCCCTGAGCGATCCAGGATTCGATTACTCAATTTTGAGTGAATTTCGCACTCGTCTAATTGCAGGCAATGCAGAACAAGAGCTGCTGGACAAGTTGTTGGAGCAATTACGATCCAAGGGATTGCTCAAAGGACACAAACGGCAACGGACGGATTCAACTCATGTTCTGGCTGCCATTCGGATTCTAAATCGACTGGAAACGTTGGGAGAAACATTTCGTGCTGCACTCAATAGTTTAGCTGTCGCAGCTCCAGATTGGCTGGAAGAGCATTTACAAGATGCTTGGTTTGACCGCTACAGTCGTCGCACCGAGAACTATCGGTTGCCTAAGTTAGACAGCGAGCGAGAAGAATTGGGTCGCACGATTGGCAAGGATGGATTTGCGTTGTTAGATGCAATTTACGATTGGGCTACTCCAGAGTGGATGCGACAAATTCCAGCCGTTGAGACACTGCGACGGATTTGGATGCAACAATTTTACGCACCCACTGAAGACGGGAACGTGCAATGGCGCTCGCCCAAAGACATGCCACCATCCACACTGGCAATTCATTCACCCTATGATGTAGAGGCGCATTACAGTTCCAAACGTAGTGTTGATTGGGTCGGTTACAAAGTTCACCTCACTGAAACTTGCGATCGGGATTGTCCGCACTTCATCACTGGAGTATGCACTACCCTATCAACAATATCTGATGATGCAGTCGTTGAATCTGTCCATCAAAGCCTATCGAAAAAATCACTTCTACCCGAAGAGCATTTGGTGGATACAGGGTATGTAACAGCTGACCATATTGTTAATAGTCAGGCAAACTATGGAATCGAACTGCTTGGAAAAGTTCGTATCAATCCCAGTTGGCAGACCCAAAATAACTCTAAGTTTTCTGCTGAGCAGTTTGAAGTGGATTGGGATAATCAAGTCGTCACCTGTCCTAAAGGGCATCAAAGTATCATTTGGCGACCCAAGATTGACAATCGTGGCTTGAGAGTCGTTCACGTCCACTTTTCTCAAGCTGATTGTCGTCATTGTCCAGTCCGAAAACGTTGTACCCACTCTAAAGCTGCCCGAAGATTGACATTACAACCTCAAGCCAAATACAACGCTCTACGTCAGCGACGGCAGGTGCAAGAAACGTCAGAGTTTAAGCAACTCTACCAGCAACGAGCGGGAGTGGAGGGAACATTATCGCAAGGCGTGAGACGTTCTGCCTTAAGGCAGTCTCGATATGTTGGATTGGCGAAAACACATCTTCAGCATATCCTGATTGTCACTGCTCTCAATTTGGTTCGCTTGTCTGCTTGGCTCTCAGCTATCCCACTGGCTCAAACTCGCTACTCTCGATTTATGGAGCTTAAGCCCCAAATAGCGTAGCTTTTTTTCTCCCATGAATTCGCCAACAGTATCAGCAAAGCTGCAACGAAGTGCCACGCGACGGCTGGAAGCTAGTTCCAACATAGATTCTAGAAAAACTTTCTACTTTTCAATCCACCCAGAAGTCCTTTGTCAATCCTAATCAAACATTGGCTGTCACCATCGCCCTTTCTCGTAGCCGCTCCACATCACGCATGGGTGGTGCTCCAAAGAGCCGCTTGTACTCTCGGTTGAAGTGCGAGGCATCGTCATACCCCACTTGGTACGCCGCACTGGTCGCGTCTAGGTTTTGCCCCAGCATCAAACGGCGAGCTTCTTGGAGGCGCAGTTGCTTCTGGAACTGCAAGGGACTCATGGCAGTCACCGACTTGAAGTGATGGTGAAAGCCCGAAACGCTCATGCCAAGCTCTCGTGCAATGCTTTCAATCTTGATCGGCTGGGTAAAGTCTTTGCGAAGTCGATCGACGGCTTTGGCAATATGGTGCGTGTAGCCACCGAGAACGGCAATCTGACGCAGCCGAGCACCTTGTTCTCCCATCAGGAGTCGGTAAATGATTTCTCGCTTGATCAGGGGTGCGAGAACATATGCTTCAGCAGAGGAATCTATTAACCTGACAAGCCGCACCACAGCATCCAATAGATCTGCATCCAATGGACTGACATCGATCGCTTTGACACTAGCACCCTTTTGGACTGAAGGATAGCCTGCCTCAACCATGACTGAACCAACCAGGGTGGGGTCGAGATCGAAGCGAAGACCCAGGTACGGTTTTTCCTGAGTTGCTTCTAGAATTCGGCTGGCAATTGGCAGTTCAACCGTCCCAAGCAAATAATGCATTGGGTCGTACTGATAGCGATCGCTGCCCAGAAGGACTTCTTTGCTGCCTTGAGCAATTACACAAAAGGCAGGAATAGAGACACTATGAAAGCATTCCGAAGGGGAAGAGGAACGGTAGAAGTGCAATCCTTTCAGCGGCTCGATCGCTCCATCTTGACGAAGCGCTTGGGCAATTCGCTCCGTTAGTTCCTCTCGGTTGGCTTGCGCTCTGTATGCCTCGCGCTTTGCCTGAAGGTCATTCATCAACGCTCTATCGGACTTTTCACTCGTTCTTGCAGCGTTCATTTCTTGTGCCTGTTCAAATAGATTTATGGAAATATCAAGGTTTAGAAAGGGTTTGGCAGCTAAGCCTGTATAAGAATCTAGCGTGACTTAAATTGAAGCTGGTGCAAGTTTGCAGGATTGTACAACGATCCTAGACGATCATCCTATTGCTTGCCTTTCAGGATTCCTAGAATGAGGTTAAAGCAATGAAACGTGATTCCGGCTTCTTGTAAGCGTCTGGATTTTTATTTAAGAAGAAAACTTATGGAGAGGGCCTTGAGGCATTTGAAATGGTTTGCCACTCAGCAAAGAAACTGCGGCAGGAGAATGCTGATTCTGACGATCGCCTTGGTGATGTCCCTGAGTTACTCAGCCTGCCGTGCTGATAACAGTGTGCCTGGCAGTGCCTCATCGAAGATGCCGACTGAACTATCAACCCAGCAGGCAAACAGTATGAAGATCAACATCAAAGTCGGAGACAAAATCGTTACAGCCACATTAATTGACAACCCAACCACACGAGATTTTATTTCCCTACTGCCATTAACGTTGATCATGAACGATTTGCTTGAAAGAGAAAAGTTTGCCCATTTACCGAGAGCGATTTCGGAGGAGGGAGAGCGAACCAAAACGTATGACGTTGGAGACATCATTTACTGGTCTCCCGGTCCTGATGTGGCTATTTATTATCGCCACGACGGACAGAACATCCCTGACCCTGGCATCATCACAATCGGCAAGATCGATGCTGGCGTAGAAGCATTTAATGTCCCTGGTTCTATCAACGTGACGGTAGAGCTAATTCAGTAGAAACGTCAAAGGAGATAGAAATGAAACTGCTTGCGACAACAATCGTGTCATCTTCCCTGCTTGCTTTGGGTTTCTCTCCTGTGGAACAAGCACAAGTCCCATCGAGCAATAACACACAACTTGTAGAAGTTAGACGAAACGGTTCGCAGCCTTCCACCAGAGGACCAGCCGAAAACTTTACAGGTTTCGTCCGCATTGACCCCCTATTCTCAGCACAAGGTTCAGCCCGCGCGGGTGGTGCCAGTGTCACCTTCGAGCCAGGTGCCCGAACCGCATGGCACACCCATCCCCTGGGGCAGACCCTCATTGTGACGGCTGGAGTTGGTTGGGTTCAGCAGTGGGGCGGTGCAATTCAGAAAATCAGGCCTGGTGATGTCGTCTGGATTCCGCCAGATGTGAAACACTGGCACGGCGCTACAGCCACTACAGCCATGGCTCACATCGCTATTCAGGAACAACTCGACGGCAAGGTCGTGGACTGGATGGAACAGGTCAGCGACGAGCAATACCAGACATTCAATGTAAATCAATAGGAGTATCCATCATGTACAACACGAAAGCGTAGCCGCAGCCAGTGCAAAATCACCCCTGGACTCTACCCGAATTAAACGTCGCGATGTCATCGACATGACCCTGCTGAAGGCAGGCGCGTCGAACCGAAGCTCACTCGCTAGATAAACCCACACAAATGGAGAACTCAATGAAACACCGGGTTCTAATACCAACCCTCTTGATAAGTGCAATCTGCGCAACGGCGGCATCTGCACCCGACAAAACACACGTCTCGCGTAAGAGCCTCCAAGCACCCGTACAGCAGTCCGCTGTGGTCGAGGGGGCGGACAACTTCTATAAGAGCGACAAGGTGACCATGCAGAAGGTTACATTCAAAAACCAATACAACATGCAAGTTGCCGGGAATCTCTTCATTCCCAAAACCTTGAATCAGACCGCTAAGAATCCGGCAATCATTGTCGGGCATCCAATGGGCGCAGTAAAAGAACAGAGCGCAAATCTGTATGCCCAAAAGCTGGCTGAGCAGGGATTCGTCACCTTGTCCCTAGATTTGTCCTTCTGGGGCGAGAGTGAGGGGCGGCCTCGCAACGTTGTTTCGCCGGATATTTATGCCGAGGATTTCAGTGCTGCGGTCGATTTTCTGGGCACCCGGCCATTCGTTGATAGGGACCGGATTGGCGTTCTTGGGATTTGTGGCAGTGGGAGCTTCGTCATTAGCGCTGCCAAGATAGACCCCCGCATGAAGGCTATTGCGACGGTCAGCATGTATAACATGGGTGCGGCCAATCGTAACGGGCTTAGGCATTCTATGTCCCTCGAACAGAGGCAGAAAGCCATTGCAGAGGCGGCTGAGCAACGCTATGCGGAGTTCACGGGCGGCGAGACCAAATACACAAGCGGGACCGTGCATGAATTGAATGAGAACTCCACCGCCATTGAGCGTGAGTTCTATGACTTCTACCGCACTCCCAGGGGCGAATACACCCCCGAAGGTTCGTCGCCGAAACTGACAACGCATCCGACACTGACCAGCAACGTCAAATTCATGAACTTTTACCCGTTCGATGACATTGAGACGATTTCGCCGCGTCCCATGCTGTTCATCACGGGTGACATTGCGCATTCTAGGGAGTTCAGCGAAGACGTCTACAAGCGCGCCGCCGAGCCAAAGGAACTCTACATCGTTCCAAACGCGGGACATGTCGATTTGTACGATCGGGTGAACCTGATCCCGTGGGACAAGCTTGCGTCCTTTTTCAATCAGCATCTCAGTCAGTAAGCGAGCAACTAACAGGAGAAAACATGCTACCCAACTCGAATGGAAACTACACAGGCAAGGTAGCCTTTGTCACCGGAGCAGGAAGCGGCATTGGCCGCGCGACAGCGCTAGCGTTTGCCCGTGAGGGCGCTAATGTAGTGGTCGCTGACATTTCAGAACAGGGCAATCAAGAAACGGCCCGCACGATCGAAGAACTCGGCGGGCGAGCAGTCGCCGTCAGGTGCGATGTAACGCAGTCCGAGGACGTGAAGGCAGCTCTAGCCAAGAGCGTTGAGGCTTTCGGGCGGTTGGACTTCGCCTTCAACAACGCGGGCATCGAGCCGAGGAATCCGGCTCCGATCGCGGAGTACGAGGAGGAGGAGTGGAACCGGATCGTTGACATCAACCTTCGCGGCGTTTTCCTGTGCATGAAGCACGAGATCCCGCCGATCCTCAAGCAGGGAGGCGGTGCGATCGTCAACACGTCCTCGGGCGCGGGAATCATTGGCATCAAGGGCAGCCCCGCGTACACTGCCGCGAAGCACGGCGTGATCGGTCTCACCCGAGCGGCTGCCCTTGACTATGCCGCGCAGAACATCCGCATTAACGCCGTCTGTCCCGGCTACATCGACACTCCGATGATGGGTCGCTTCACCGGCGGCACGGACGAAGGGCGCGCGAAGGTGATCGCAGAGGAGCCGGTCGGACGGATGGGCAAGCCTGAGGAGATCGCCGCGGCCGTCATCTGGCTGTGCTCGGACGCAGCTGCCTTCGTCATCGGGCACGCCATGGTCATCGATGGTGGCCAAACGGTGCAGTAATGGTCGGTTTTTTGCTGATGCCACATCGAACCGTCGGCGTGCCCTTAGCCGCTGATTGGCAAGTCCGAAGAAAGCCCAACTCAGTAATTACTCAACAAAAAGAGGAATAAGATGATTAAAGACAAAGTTGTGATTATTACCGGCGCATCATCAGGGATTGGTGAAGCAACTGCGAAATTGCTTGCAAGTAAAGGCGCTAAAGTCGTATTGGGTGCACGTCGCGAGCAGCAATTGAGACAACTGGTTGATGAAATTCAAACAGCTGGCGGACAAGCAGTCTATCAAGTGATGGATGTGGTTAACCCATCCGATCACGCCCAGATCGTCAAGCTTGCTAAAGAAACATTTGGAGGTGTCGATGTGATTTTCTTGAACGCTGGCATCATGCCAAATTCTCCACTTTCTGGATTGAAAACTGATGAATGGAATCAAACAGTTGATGTCAATATCAAGGGTGTCCTCAATGGTATCGCTGCTGTATTGCCAACGTTTATTAGCCAAAAATCTGGGCATGTTATCACAACTTCATCGGTGGCTGGATTAAAAGCTTATCCAGGTGGTGCGATCTATGGTGGGACGAAATGGTTTGTACGCGATTTCATGGAAGTTCTACGCATGGAGTCTGCTCAAGAGGGGACTAACATTCGTACTGCAACAATTTATCCTGCTGCAATTAACACCCAGTTGTTAGATCGGATTACCGACCAAGATGTGGCTGAGAAAATGACTCAGTTGTATGAGCAATATGGCATCTCACCCGCTCGAGTAGCCAATGTTGTGGCGTTTGCAATTGACCAGCCAGAAGACACAAACGTGAACGAATTTACGATTGGCCCAACCACGCAGCCTTGGTAAGGATAGTGCTGATGGTTAGGCACTCGTGCGACCGCGGCAGTGAAAGAGATTACCTCTGGCGACGCAGAGTCGGTATTGGAGTGTGTGAGAAACCAGTCTGCAATGGCAACAGCGAACAGCTTCGCTCTCACCGAAGGCAACGGCATTGCGCGTTCGGAGTGATCGGGTATGTTGGCGTGCCGCATGGCAGCGGTCACAATTTCAATCATGAATCAGCGATTGCAACTGGATGCCACTTAAAGAGAAAAATTTTCTAGAACCCACTCACACGTTAGCTTCTAGCTGTCGCGTGGCACTTCGTTGCAGCTTCGCTGATACTGTTGGCGAATTCATGGGAGAAAAAAAGCTACGCTATTTGGGGCTTAAGCTCCATAAATCGAGAGTAGCGAGTTTGAGCCAGTGGGATAGCTGAGAGCCAAGCAGACAAGCGAACCAAATTGAGAGCAGTGACAATCAGGATATGCTGAAGATGTGTTTTCGCCAATCCAACATATCGAGACTGCCTTAAGGCAGAACGTCTCACGCCTTGCGATAATGTTCCCTCCACTCCCGCTCGTTGCTGGTAGAGTTGCTTAAACTCTGACGTTTCTTGCACCTGCCGTCGCTGACGTAGAGCGTTGTATTTGGCTTGAGGTTGTAATGTCAATCTTCGGGCAGCTTTAGAGTGGGTACAACGTTTTCGGACTGGACAATGACGACAATCAGCTTGAGAAAAGTGGACGTGAACGACTCTCAAGCCACGATTGTCAATCTTGGGTCGCCAAATGATACTTTGATGCCCTTTAGGACAGGTGACGACTTGATTATCCCAATCCACTTCAAACTGCTCAGCAGAAAACTTAGAGTTATTTTGGGTCTGCCAACTGGGATTGATACGAACTTTTCCAAGCAGTTCGATTCCATAGTTTGCCTGACTATTAACAATATGGTCAGCTGTTACATACCCTGTATCCACCAAATGCTCTTCGGGTAGAAGTGATTTTTTCGATAGGCTTTGATGGACAGATTCAACGACTGCATCATCAGATATTGTTGATAGGGTAGTGCATACTCCAGTGATGAAGTGCGGACAATCCCGATCGCAAGTTTCAGTGAGGTGAACTTTGTAACCGAC
The DNA here is from genome assembly GCF_032860985.1 of Chroococcidiopsis sp. SAG 2025. Classification (GTDB taxonomy): domain Bacteria; phylum Cyanobacteriota; class Cyanobacteriia; order Cyanobacteriales; family Chroococcidiopsidaceae; genus Chroococcidiopsis. Next base: position 18,916 of record NZ_JAOCNC010000014.1, on the reverse strand, counting down.
CCAATCAACACTACGTTTGGAACTGTAATGCGCCTCTACATCATAGGGTGAATGAATTGCCAGTGTGGATGGTGGCATGTCTTTGGGCGAGCGCCATTGCACGTTCCCGTCTTCAGTGGGTGCGTAAAATTGTTGCATCCAAATCCGTCGCAGTGTCTCAACGGCTGGAATTTGTCGCATCCACTCTGGAGTAGCCCAATCGTAAATTGCATCTAACAACGCAAATCCATCCTTGCCAATCGTGCGACCCAATTCTTCTCGCTCGCTGTCTAACTTAGGCAACCGATAGTTCTCGGTGCGACGACTGTAGCGGTCAAACCAAGCATCTTGTAAATGCTCTTCCAGCCAATCTGGAGCTGCGACAGCTAAACTATTGAGTGCAGCACGAAATGTTTCTCCCAACGTTTCCAGTCGATTTAGAATCCGAATGGCAGCCAGAACATGAGTTGAATCCGTCCGTTGCCGTTTGTGTCCTTTGAGCAATCCCTTGGATCGTAATTGCTCCAACAACTTGTCCAGCAGCTCTTGTTCTGCATTGCCTGCAATTAGACGAGTGCGAAATTCACTCAAAATTGAGTAATCGAATCCTGGATCGCTCAGGGAAAGACTGAGTGCATATTTCCAATCAATCCGCGCACGAACAGCATCAGCAGCTTGGCGGTCAGATAAATTCTCTATAAACTGCATTACACAAACAAGTGCCAGTTGCCAAGGAGCTTGAGCAGGTTGTCCACGTTTAGAAAATAGTGATGCGAAGGTTTCATCTTGGTAGATGCTGCCAAGGTTATCCCGAATTTGGATGTAGAGATTGCCTTTAGGAAAAGCTGCTCTTGCAACCACTACCGTATTCTCTGGAATCGGAGGAATGGTTTGGGGTTGCATGGACATATTGCACCTCCACTAACTAGCTTGGTCTTTACCTTAATCCTACGCAAGGCAGCTAATTCTGATTTTTCTCTCATGAATTCGCCAACAGTATCTTCGCTACCTTTACCCCTTGAAGAGCAAAAATATTTTGGAATGCTTAGACAGCAAAGTTTTCGGCAATCGCGTGCCAGCTCTCCCAGCATCACCAAAAGTGGACAAGAGCCAAGTTCGTGCAATTTTGCACCTTTTCCTGTTCACGCACATATGCTGCGACATGGAACGGGCTATTATTTAGCCAACCGAGGTACTGATACTCGGATAATTCAAAGCTACCTTGGGCATAGCAATATCCAGCACACGGTACGTTACACCGAATTAGTATCTAGTCGGTTTCAAGGGCTTTGGGATGGTTAATTTTTGAAAATCCTGTTTAATTGTCGCCCAGCAGCTCCCCCGAAATTTTTCGCTCTCTATCTCGGCTCAACCCCATTCAGCATCAAGACTAGCTTTGACCTTTGCATCCCAACCCATTGCTTGCATCCAGCCAGGGTAGAGGAGTTGCGGCTTAGTCAGCGTCTCTAGCTGGTCAATCTCAGAAGCTGATAAGTTCAGTTTGATAGCTCCCAAGTTATCGTCCAAATGCTGCATCTTGTTAGCGCCGATGATGACTGAAGAAACAAAAGGCTTGGTGAGCATCCAAGCGATCGCCACCTGTGCTGGAGTTGCCCCATGATTTTGCGCGATTTCCTTCAGCACATCAACCACCTCATAACCCTTCTCGACATCAATGGGAGGAAGCTTAAACTCGTTCAGCCTTGCTCCTTCTGGTGTGGGATTTTCGCGGGTATATTTTCCACTCAAAAAGCCGCCTGCTAAAGGACTCCAGACTAACACTCCAATGCCTGTGTCTTCGACAAAAGGCACAATTTCATGCTCCAGATCCCGTCCTAGAAGCGAATAATACATCTGCGCTCCCACAAAGCGAGCGTAGTTCTGCCTTTCTTGCAGCCCTAACAGACGGGCTGCTCTCCAAGCCTGGAGATTGCAGAATCCTACGTAGCGCACCAGTCCCCGCCGGACTAAATCATCCAGGGCACGCACGGTTTCTTCGGGTGGGGTGAGGGGATCGGGAATGTGAATTTGGTACAGGTCAATGTAGTCTGTGCCTAAGCGCTTGAGGCTGGCTTCAGCAGAGGCAAGAATGTGACGGTAGGAAAGTCCAGTGTTGGTGATGGCGTTGCCAGTACGGAATCCTACTTTAGTGGCGATGACAGCTTGGTCACGGCGATCGCCTAACGCTTTGCCCAACATCATTTCCGATTGTCCATTGGTGTAGGCATCTGCCGTATCAAATAGATTGATGCCTGCGTCTAACGCTTGGTTGACCATTTGATCCGCGATCGATTGATCGATTTTATTCATCACTCCGGGTACGAGTTGCCCTTCGCCAAACGTCATGGCACCAAAAGCGAGACGTGAGATGACTAATCCGGTGTGTCCTAGTGTTGTGTATTGCATAGAAAAAGTTCCTAATGCTGAAGTTGTGAATAAGTTAGTGCTTGGAACGTTAGTCATTTGTTAGGCTAAAGCTACGGGCAAGCTCCGATGCATCGCCAAAGGCTTCGGTCATCACAGTTGGGTTATAGTATTCACGAAATAAAGTGATGCGTCCCTCTCGTAGGTGGAACAATCCGCAGTAGTGATTGTTATACGGGCGACCCGTTGCCAATACATCAATTTCGCCTCTGTATTCGGCTACAACCCAGTTTGGATCGAGCATCGAATGAATCACTAAATCAGGAAATGCTATTCGTCCATACGCTTTGGGTAGGTTGCTGTAGTGCTGGCGAAGGGCTTCTCGTCCCTCAACTTTAGTCGGGAATCCTGGCGGTGAGAATGGCATTTCTTGCACTGCCTCAATCGTCCATAGCTCAATCCAGACATCCATGTTTTTCTCACATAGAAGCCGCAGAAAGTCACGGACTGTTTGCTCATTCGTTTGACGAATTTCTTGTTCAGTTGGCATTGAAACTCTCCTTGCAATTAAGCTAAGCGATCGGGCAACGGTTTCAGTGGATATACCCGCGAGTAGAAAGCATCGGCGGCGTGTTGATCGCTGGGAAAATTGGTTGCCTCAACAATGCGATTGTTTTGGATACGAAACAACAAAGCCCAAAGAATATCAATATTGTCGCGTTCCATATTGCTATAGCCGCGATGCACATCCACAACATAAGAATCATTGCCGCCTAAAAACAAAACATCTGCTTTAAACTTGGCTTTGGCTAGCTGTTGAAAAAAGGCAAAAACTTGATCTTGTCCTCGGTGCACGCCTGCTAGGGAATGATGCCCTGGAATTCTCCAAACAATATTAGGAGCAAAAATTTGACTGACGGTTGCGAGGTCGCCTCTGCCATAAGCATCGTAGTAACGCTTGACGACCGCGACGTTGGGATGATCTGTACTTGCATTTGTCGGTGCTGCTGAGGCTTTCTCCCCAAAAAGATTTTGACTGCCAAGAAGAAACGAGAAACCAGAAATAGCACTCAAATTTAAAAATTCTTTTCGAGTCGGTTGATTTGGCATAGCAATGAAGTAAGTAGTAGGTTTAATTGCCGGCTATTTCGCGAGGTAGCCACCTGTAACATCGATGTCAGTGCCTACAACGCAGGTAGGATCGGCGGAACTCAACCACAGCACTGTTTTAGCAATCTCATCGGATTGCACAATTCGCTCGATCGGATAGTCTTTAGAAACGGTGTCAAAATCAGTTTTCCAAGCTGCCAAAGCGCGTCGAAGCATGGGAGTATCGACCGCACCTGGAGAAATTGAGTTAACGCGAATGTTCTTGTCTGCGTATTCTAAGGCGGCAACTTTGGTTAGAGACATAATGGCGTGTTTGCTAGCACTGTAGGGCGCGATCGTGGCAAAGCCGACATGCCCGGAAACCGAGGCGTTATTAACGATCGCGCCACCTCCCTGCTTAAGCATCACTGGAAGTTCGTACTTCATCGATAGAAACGTTCCCGTTGCATTGGTTGTCATCACATTCATCCAATCGTTTAAAGATTGTTCAGCGATGGTGAATGGCTTACTCTCGATTCCAGCATTATTGAAAGCGATGTCGATCCGACCATATTTTTGAACGCAAGTATCGACAAATGACTTAACGTCTTGTTCATTGCGGACATCGGCTTTCTGGTAGCTTGCTCGTCCTCCTTGAGCATTGATTTCTTGAGCAATCTTGTTTCCAAGTGCTTCGCGCCGACCGCAGAAATGCACGATCGCACCCTCTTTGGCAAACATCCGAGCGGTAGTTTCTCCAATCCCAGACGTAGCTCCGGTAATTAAAACAACTTTCCCTGCAAATCTGCCGCTATTAGCAGTGTTGGCAGCAAGGGGCTGTTGAGCAGTCGCTTGAGCGTTGTGAGTCACGCTGGCAATTGCAGCCGCTCCCGCAACCGTGCCACCTGCCATAATGAGTTTGCGTCGATCGATGCCGTTTGTCTTTCGGGTCACTTTGGATTCTCCTAACCATTCACTGATGTCTTCAGGTTAGAGAAATAACCCTCGTAATTCACGACCGATTCTTGCTCGGTTTTGTCGAAATCTTGCTCAAAGACTATCGCGATAGGCTTTTGGAGTTGTGCCTGTAGCTTTGCGAAATTGCGCTGTAAAGTGACTCTGATTCGAGAACCCCACTCGCTCCGCAACTTCAGACACTGAAAGCCGCGTTACAGACAACAGCATTTTTGCCCGCTCGATTCGTTGCTGGGTCACATAGCGGTGCGGCGACTGACCCATTGCTGCCTTAAACTCACGAGCGAAGTGAAACTGACTCACGTGAGCAACCGTTGCCATCCTGGCGATCGTCAGGTCAAGAGCCAGGTTCTCTTCAATAAAATCTTTGAGCTGTTTGAGCATTAGCCCATTTAACGACCCTGTTTCTAGCTTGGGCTGAGTCATCAATCCGCTGTAATTTCGCAGTAGATGCACCGCCAATACATTCGTCAGCGACTCAGTAAACAGCTTTCCAGCCAATCCACCGTTGAGCAGCTCGGACTTAAACAGGTGCGCTATATGCAGAATCGTTGGATCTGCAAATAAGACCCGGTATTCAATTTCCACATGATTCGAGAGTGAAGACTCTGTTGCCACTCGGCTTAACAGCTGAGGATTGAGGGTCAGATGTACACATTCGCTATTTCCCTCACGGTACGACCAGACAAATTCGCTCGATGAGTAAAGAAAAACACTTGCGGGCATCAAGGGTGTTGTTTGGCTAGACCCTCCATCTACACGCCACACCACCCGCTCTTGGGGAGCCAGTGCCACACCGATCGTCTGCTTCGGAAACGTGGCATCATAGTCGCCGGTTTCGTCCGAGCGCATATACTCAACTGTGATACCTTCCCAATTGGCTTTCAGATAATCTTGGTGGTGGGGGATACCAATAGGCTCCATGAGTCATTATCCTTACTCAATTTCAGGCAAAGTCAAGTCGTTTCATCCGCCAATATAGCGATTTTTTCTTGAACGTAGCAGGGCTAAAGATAGCTGCGCTGCAACTCGGTGCCCTACAATCCTCAAAAGGCTTGAGCTACAAAGCTTTCAGACAAATTTTGTGGGACCTTGAATTCGGCTGAGGTGAAATTCAACTCGATCTCTGAATTGCTGACTCTAGCTGGACGAGAGCCCTTGCATGGCACTTCGTTACCGCCTCGCTATCATTGCCCCATATACTCGCCTAACTTCTCGTGATAGGGGGGCGGTAGGTAGCCCACGACTCTAATGTTGTTGGTCGCCATTGAGTATGCTATATTTGTGCTTGATTCGTGCTACTCTTCCAGCCTACTCCTTTGCGCTCTCGTATGCCAAATCTGATTTCAGGTGTGCGATCGCAGCATACCCTCACCCAGATTTAGAGCGATAACCCACCACACGCAAGTCCGCTCCCCAGTTGGTGGAAACCATGTTTTCTCGACCTAGACATCGACTCTTACAATCCAGAGCGCTCTCTATTCCCCTCGCGAGTCATTGTAGCTTGGGGATTTGCTTCATCAGTTCGTTGATGAAGCGGTCAAGGGCTTTGGCAGCAGCTTTGTATCCAGGCGCTTGCCTTCCTAGTTTCAGCTCCTTCATGACGCGAGCGCGGATGGCTTCAAACTCTGGCTGCTGTTGCCTGAGAGCGGAGTTTTCCGCTCTCAGGCTTTTGACTCCCCCATCAGTTCTGTCTCCACTTCTGTTAGACGCTGCAATACAGTAGCTTGCACTAGGTCGGTTAGCTGGGATACCTGGTTTTCTAGCGCGGTGACAGTTTCGCTTAACTGCTGATGCCTAATAATGTCTTGCAGTGTTACTTCAGACTGAGTGGATTGCTGACTCAAGGCATTGGCTAGCCCTAGCTCTATTAACTCAACAATGGCTTCGGAGCGATTGCCCTTGGTGTTGGCAGTTGCATAATCCAGAACCCGTCTGAATATTTCATTGGGGATTCTGAGTGTTACCGATTCCGACTTGCTGGATGATGGTGTTTTCGCCATGACTAACACTGCATGACATTGAATCACACATATACTGTATCATACTGCTCAGATAGTATCTGGCAACTAGGTCTGATATTTAATCACAGTGCAAGGCAATAGCCGACGAGTCACAAAGCACTAACCATGACCCAATCCCCGATCCCTTTTGACAGCCCTTGGAAAGACGCAATCGAGCGCTATTTTGAAGACTTTATCCGATTCTTTTTCCCGCAAGCTCATGGGGAGATTGAGTGGAGACTAGGCTATGAATTTCTCGACACAGAACTGCAACAAGTCGTGCGGGATGCAGAACTAGGGCGGCGGCTGGTCGATAAGCTAGTCAAGATTTATCTTCAAGGCGGTGAAGAAGCTTGGGTTTTAATTCATCTAGAAGTCCAGAGTCAGCCGGAAAGCGGCAAAGCCCGAGCGGATGTATGTGTACAACTACCGCATTTATGACCGTTACAAGCGGACAGTGGTGAGTCTAGCCGTGCTGGGTGACGAGCGAAGAAGCTGGAAACCAAATCAGTTTGGCTATGAGCTATGGGGTTGTGAAGTCAATTTCAAGTTTCCCATAGTGAAATTGCGCTTACTACAAACAACAGTGGTCAGCGTTAGAAGCCAGCCGCAACCCTTTTGCTACGGTGGTCATGGCGCATTTGAAGGCGCAAGAAACACGCAAGAGATGCAACTGGGCGTTTTGCGAGTAAGCTAGCTATTACCCGACGGCTGTATTCGCTGGGCTATGAGCGGGAGGATGTCATCAATCTCTTCGGGTTTATTGACGCTCGTGATGAGCTTACCTGAAGAATTAGAGCAAGAGTTTCAGCAGCAAATACAGCAATTAGAGTCGGAGAGGCAGATGCCATACATCACAAGTGTAGAGAGAAGTGGTATTAGACAAGGACTGCTAAAAGGTATATTCCTGGGCTTGGAGCTGAAATTTGGCAATTCTGGCAATAGCCTTAAGCCGGAAATCTCTCGGATTACTGACGTGAACCTATTAGAAGCAATTCTAGAAGGGCTGAAAACAGCGAACACAATGGAAGAATTGCGTCAAATCTATCAACACTCGACACATGAGTGAAGTTAGGGACATTCGAGGCACGCGCCAAATTGATTTGTCTATTGAGCGCAATTGAATTGGCAAGCGGTAGAGCGCTCTGGTTGAATAGGTTATGGAAACTCAAATTTACCTAACCCATTGCGCCCGCCCGTAATGACACAATCGAGCACGTCACCATCTAACCTAGTTTTAAAGTGCGCCACCCCACTCACACTGCAACCCGCTGCGGTCTATCTATCTAGTTTGACTCCTGGCTCGCGGCGAACTATGGGTAAGGCGCTTGGGGCGATCGCTCGACTGTTGACCAACGGACAGTGCGACGCGCTGACTTTGGACTGGGCTGCTCTAAAATATCAACACACGGCGGCGCTCCGAGCCGTGTTGATGGAACGATACAGTCCCGCTACAGTCAACCGAATGCTCTGTGCCTTGCGACGCACTTTGAAAGAAGCCCAGCGGTTGGGGTTGATGAGTGCCGATGATTATGCTCGTGCGGCGGATATTCCCAACGTGCGGGGCGATTCCCCTCAAAGAGGACGAATCTTAAAAACCAGTGAAATTGCAGCTCTCCTGAAAGTTTGTAAGGATGATCCTACACCAGCGGGTGCTAAAGATGCGGCAATCATTGCGATTTTAAGTGGCTCTGGATTGCGGCGCTCAGAGCTTGTGGCTCTAGAATTGCTTGACTTCAGCCCCGAAACGGGTGCGTTGATTGTCCGCAAGGGCAAGGGAAGTAAATCTCGCACAGTCTACCTGCCAAAGGGCGCTGTCGCTGCGGTTTCTGACTGGCTCAAAGTCAGAGGCGATGCACAGGGCGCTCTGATTTGTCCGATTAGGCGCGGCGGTCAGATCGAGCTGCGGAAGATGACTGACCAGGCGGTAATGATGATGCTGCAAAGACGGGCAAAACAAGCTCTAGTCGCTGCTTTTTCTCCTCACGATTTCCGGCGCACCTTCATTAGTAATTTATTAACTGCTGGTGCTGATGTTATAACTACCAGCCGTCTTGCCGGACACGCCGATCCAGCCACTACCCAAAAATACGATCTGCGGGGGGAGGAAGCCAAGCAGCAAGCCGTCCAGCTATTGCATATTCCTTACGAGCCGTGAAAAGTTTCTCGCGGTGAAGAAGGCAGTTTTGACTAAGAAAATTTGCTAGTTTGATAGCAAAGTAGCAAAATAGTATCACCGATTGTCACCGCTTTTGAATAGCTGAATGTCTTTAGAAGTAGGGTTTGAGGTCTTGAACCGAACTCCGTTCGTGTTGCATCAGTTTGATAGTTTGATAGTTTGCTATCAAGCTATCGGTGGCTTCCCGTATTTGCGAAATAGGTCATTAACTGCTTCAATCAGCAGATCGTGAGCGGACACCCCTTTATCGGTAGCCAGGTGTTTGAGTTGTTTCCATGCCCCTTCATCCAAACGCAATGTCTGTCCTTTGCGCTTTGGGGATTGTTCTGGCTCTTCTGTGGGTGAAAGCCCCGCCCTCACGGGCGATCCTGCTCCCTTGTTTAGCGTCAGGTCTGCTAGGCTAGGTGTTTTTTTCGCCATGCTCGCTTACTCTCCTAATAGTTGTTGTATCCATTGCCAGCTTCCAAGAATTTCTGCTGCTGCTTTTCCTTCTGCCTCAATCTCTTTTGCTACTCGACCATCAATCAAGGCGCGACTCAAGGCAATTCGATTCAGGATAGCTACAGGACAGATGGGTAAACCATAGCCAGCCAGGGCGGTTCTAGCTTCTTCAGTCACTCCTGAGCGAGCAGGAGCCTGATTAAGAACAACCACTGCTGGTTTGCCAATCCCCCGTAGCAATTCCACCGTGCCACCAATAGCTTCCAAGTCCAACACCGAAGGTCGTGTGGGAATAACCACTAGATCTGAAACCCGCGCTGCATGAACTGCCTTGGTGTCAATGTCGGGAGGGGTGTCGATGAACACTAGGTCTATGCCATCAGCACGGCAAGCCTCTATGTGTTCTTCAATCGTCCCAGGTTGGGACTGAATCAGCAGTGGGGTTTGGGCTGGGCGTTTGGCAAACCATGACGAACACGATCCTTGCACGTCCATGTCTGCCAAAACAACTCGCCGACCAGCTTGCTCTGCCTCGACAGCCCAGTGTAGGCTCAGGGTTGATTTTCCTGACCCCCCTTTACGGGACAACAGGCTGACTACTTTCATTTACTATTTTGATATTTTGATAGCAAGATAGCTCAGTTATCTCACCCGCTTGCCAGATGTGTCAAGAAGCGATTCCACGTTAGTTCAAAGGAGCGCGATCGCCTGATGGGGGTAATGATAGCAAACTATCTTGATATTTTGATAGCAAATAATCGTGCCGAATCGATCGATCGATCCGGCGCGATTCGGGGAGTTAAAACAAGAGCGCCGCTCTAAGGGGTAATGGCGGCTCATAACAGCGAAAGCCACTATTGCTCCAATTACCCAGAGCTGCGAATCTTTGGGAATTAGCCGCTTTACCTACTACAGGCGGCTGCACAAAAACTAAAGTAGTTTACAGGAGTGGCAACTACTAGGAGAATTGCATGAGCCAACAGAGTGCCGAACGAGTTCCGAAGCAAATGCAAGCCAAATTTGAGGAAATCGTCAGCCTCACCGATACCTTTTGCCAAAAGCATCTCAACGAAGAATATGCCCAACTGTGCCGAAAACTGGCAGCGGCGTTGAGTCGGAAACGTCCTTCACCCTTAGTGAAAGGCAAGGTTAACACTTGGGCTTGCGGTATCGTCCATGCACTAGGCATGGTGAATTTTCTGTTTGACCCAAGCCAAACACCCCACATGAGTGCTAGTGAAATTTACCAGCAGTTTGGGGTGAGCCAGAGTACAGGCTCAGCCAAGTCCAAGCAGGTGCGAGACGCGATGGATATGTACCAAATGGACCCAAAGTGGTGTGTCCCAAGTAACATAGACAAAAATCCCCTAGCCTGGATGGTCTCAATCAATGGCTTGATTGTGGATGTCCGTAATGCCCCGCGTGAATTCCAACAAGAGGCATTCCGCCAAGGTTTAATTCCTTATCTGCCAGAGGATGAACAAAAGTAAGGAACAGAAACTAATTGCTAATACTCTACACGGTTGCGAGCGCAAAAATCACACCCTTAGAGACTGGATAATCGACAACTCTACCATTATTCAAAAAGGAGTATTAACCGATGCAACTAGAAGATTACTTCAACTTTCTCGCACCCAATGACATTCGGTTGGCTGGCTCCCGTATCGGGATTGAAACCATTCTATATGAGTACATTTATCGCGCTCGGACTCCAGAAGAAATCGCCCAAACTTACCCTTCCATTACATTAGAACAAGTCTACGCCACAATTCTCTATTACCTGCATAACAAAGAAACTATTAGTAAGTACATTGCTGATTGGTTAGAGTATTGCCTGAAATCAGAGCGAGAGCAGGATGAAAATCCGCCTGCCTTTGTAGTCAGACTTCGCAAGTTGAAAGCAGAGCGAGGAGCAGCCACACAGGTTTTAAATGAGCATTAATTATTTACTGGATGAAAACTTACCTCCCCTGTATAAAGTGCAGCTTCTCCGTCGCCAAAGCGATCTAATCGTTTGGATGATTGGAGAGCCTGGAGTTCCCCCTACAGGCACATTAGATCCAGAAATTCTGTTGTGGTGTGAGATCAACAACTTTATTTTGGTCACAAATAACCGCAGTTCCATGCCCGTACATTTGGCAGAGCATCTAGCCCAAGGACACCAGATCCCAGGAATTTTCGTCCTGCGTCCCAGAGCAGAAATCGGGCAAGTCCTTGATGACTTAATTCTAATTGCTTTGGCAGGAAATGAAAATGAATATCAAGACCGAATTGTTCATATCCCTCTGAGTTAATTGGGGCGGATGTAGCAAAAAACTCTATTGGCGAATTCAAAAACGAGTCAAACGAGCATGGCTTACTCCCCGTTCTGGGGTTCACAAAGAATCTTTCTACCGTGTTAGTGCAAATAATTGAAAACAGTCAAATTTAGGGAGTGAATTTTTCTCTAATGCTTTGAAAGTAGAACAAGCTAAAGTCGCTTTATTGGGAAAAATTTTGCAAAATTAGAATAAAAAAAGGCTTAGTTGAGATAAAATTATGTTTATTTAAAGTAAAAGATTATAAAACTTAACTGGGGCTATGATAGACTCTACTAATTCTAAAAGCAACCTAACTAAATTTATCCTGAATCTCAGTAATTCAGAAAAATCTGCTCCAATTAATCAGATTAATATTAGTGCGGAAATTGATACAAGTTTATTTGTTGAAAGGGAACAATTGATAGAGGCGTTACGAGCTGGCTTCTTAGAAGGCATTAAGGAACTAGCTAGAGATACGGCTATCAGATTGATTAAAGATACATGGGGTCAGCCTGTTCGCTCTGGAGATGAAGCCTATGTAGAAGAAATCGCCGCACAGATAGTAGAGAGCTTTACGGCTGATTTAGAACAAAACACAGCTTTGGAAAGTATAGCTGACAATGTGCTTTCGTCAGCAATACCAGTTACAGAACCACAGCTTCATTCCATAGTTCCTATCCCCTCATCAGCCGTAATGTTTTCCAGCATTGAAGCTTACATAAGAAAAGACTTATGGCAAAAGAATGAGAACGGCATAGCCTATTTGCACCATAGAGCTAAAGGGAACCCCAAAAATTACATTGAGCATTACATCTCTAGCCCAGGCGATATTACCATGCTTCCTTGGGATGAAGCTCAACAAATTATTGATAAGTTTGGCTTTACAACTGCCAAGCTCCACCTGATTTTTGCTGCCCATGCTATGAAACAGGAGAAACCTTGGGAAAGTAAATTTAATCTGAAAGCAAGCGATATCATCCAGGAATTTGGCTGGGATAAAAATCACAAAAAACCAAAATCAGAAAAGCTGCTAGAGATTGCTACCACAGCCTTTGCCCTTGATTGTTTGATAGTCAAGGCTGTTTGGGTGGAGGGGAGAAACAAAAAAGGACAAATTATAGGTAGCGCTCCTGTAGGAAGAATGTGGAACGTCCAGATTAAACCTATCGGTCAGTTTAATTTTGAAGGGAAGATAGACAATCCTGATGAAGTCTACATCACAATACAGCCAGGATTGTGGACTCAAGATTTTTTGAACCGAGCTGGAGCCAAATCGCGGGAAGCTTTATATCAGTTTGGCTACTTAGCCCAGCAAGTTTTGAAAATCGATCCTTACCATGATGAACTCGCGCTAAGGCTGGCTATATATCTAACATTGGATAGTCGGGTTCGCCTTGATGGAAAGTACAAAGTACGGGAGCTATTAGAAATTACATTCCCTAAATCGGTTATAGATAACGCTCGGTTAGACCGCCGCAAAGCCTATGACCTAAAGCAGCGTTGGGATAATGCAATGAAGCTACTGCTCAAGCTGGGCTGGCAGATCGCTTTTGACTCAGAAACCTACCCCGAAGGGCTAAGACCAGAATCCAAGGATAAGAAGCCTAAAGGCTACCTAGATAATCTGCTGGATGCGAAGTTAACTATCAAGCCCCCCACTCCTATCCCTGAACTCATAGCATCCAAGGTAAAACTTAAGGTAGAACCATTACAGTCCAAAGCAAAGCTGAAGCCAGCTCCTAGCACCACCTTGACTAGCAGCCAAGTTAGAGAAGCCCGAAAAGCAAAAGGCTGGACTCAGGCTAAGCTGGCTGGTGTTCTTGGCGTGTCTCAAAACCTGATCTCCCTTGTTGAACGGGGTGAACGCACCGTCAATCCAGAACTAGCCGCCCAGATCCGAAATCTTCTGGATATCCAAGATTGAGTATTGCTACTTAACAGTTCCAAACTACCAGCCGATTATTACCCGTGGTTGGCTGGTTTTCTGTTTTAGCTTTGTTTTAAAAAAAATAACCCAAAAAATTAGCTTGAAATCATTACCGTACATAAGTTTGAGCTTTAAAACAAAACCATCCACATCCCCCGACAAAACCATCCACATCCCCCGACAAAACCATCCACATCCCCCGACAATCCATTTTTGAAACCCTGACTACATAAGAGTTTTAGCTTTTTAAAACAGCTCGGAGTAATAGATAAATAGATCAACTTTCCAACGCGGGCTTGGCGGATTTGGCATTATCAAGTGATGCCATCCACATTCCGCCCACTAAAGAGAAATTGCCCCATCTGCTCTGGCGCTCGACGTGACTGCCAAGAAAACACCCACACGGGGCTAATTCACTGCCGCCACGATGTCGCCGTTGCACCTGGCTACGTTTTTGATGTGCATGGGCGCATCATTGGCTGGCAGACCCGCTTTGACGATGCCCAAGAGAACAAATACAAGTGGCTGTCTAGCCGTTCTGGAAGCCGACCCAACAGTCCGAAGAGGAGGTCGGCATGAAGCTGCCTCCGAGAAAGAAAAAAATCTTCCCCCCAGTCTTCCCCACCGACCCAGTAGGGGCAGAGTTTTGCAAGTGGTTTTGGTCCAATAGCAGGGGTTGGAATTTCATCAGAAGTGACTTACCTGCGCCAGGAGAGAAAACCCGCTGGACAACTGAACCCTACCCAATCCAACCATTGGAACTGTGGCAGCGGCACGCCGACCCCCTAGAACTGCTAGGAGTTGGCTTCAAGAAATTTACGCGCTACTTGGTCATAGACATAGACCGTGGAAGCAAGTATCACCCGCTCAACGACGAAGCTAAGTATGCCGAGATACTGGCAATTCTGCGCTCTATTGGGTTGAATAGCCCCGTTGTCATCCGTTCCAGTTGGAGCGAGGGGTTGCACATCTACTACCCACTACCCAAAGCCATCTCCAGTTTCGGTATCGCTTGTGCTGTCAAATGGACGCTGTTTGACAAAGGCATTCTGCTAGGAGACGGTCAGCTGGAAACTTTCCCCAATACCAAAAGCTATGGCTCGGATGGCAACTTCGTGCAGTATAAGTGCCATCGGCTACCGCTACAGCCAGAATCAGGCTCGTACCTGCTAGACGCAATGCTAGAGCCATACTCTGATAGCGTTGAGGATCTGCTGGGTGAATTCAACACCGCCGCCGCACAACAAAACCTCAAGCTATTAACTCCAGTTATAGGACGAAGTTGGTCTCGCCAAACCGTGTCAAGCGGGTTTGGGAGTAGTGGTAGAGTAGAGACTTGGCGACGGCATCTAGAGCGTCGGATCAGCACGGGCTGGACAGCTTTTTCACAAACCAACGGCTTAATCAAGGACATTGCCACCTACGGGCGAGTATTCCTGCGGCTGTCGGGCTTTGATCTGATTGACTACACGGTGCAGACAGCTTTGAACGCCCCTGGATACGAGCAGTTTTGCCGCCACCAGCAGGAAATTCACCGCCGAGTCTCTGACTGGAGCCGATGCGTGGAGGCGTATTACTGGCCCAAAGGGTCAGAGCCTTGCCGCTATGGAACCTACGCTCTCCATTTCCACCAGGAACTAGCTAACGATTGCCCAGCAGCCGAGAACAACATAGTTAGCTTCAACGCCAGCAAGAGCGCCGAAGCACAAAAGCGCATTACTGTTGCAGTAGCACACCTAGAGTCGTCGGGCAATCTCCCCGCAACTGCCACAGCTAGGAGTTCTGCCATTATTGCCGCATCCAAGCACCTGACGGGAATCGGCATCAGTCAAACCACACTGCATAAGCCTAAATACTTAGGACTGTGGCATCCCGACCACTACCACCTACAAGCCCAAAAGTGTGTAATAGATTGCTATGAGCCGATTCCAGCCGCTCCAGCGGCTCAATCCTACCCGATTCTTCCCGACCCTTGGGACGAGCAGCCTGAGCCACAAGCCTTACCACAGCAAGCTTTGTCCGATAATTACACACCCCCCCCCTTAATGAAGGGTTTTTGTATACCGTGCTTGCCACAGGCAAAAGAAGATCCCCAACCCAATTCCACTGAGTCAGAAGCTAATTCATTAAACTCTTTAAATTCTTCTAACTCTTTACCAACAGAATCAAATAGCCTATCTGATAAGAATTACAAATCCCCTATTTCCGGCAGCGCGGCAGAAAAATTCCATAAACCAGACTTATCAATCGACGCATCTGGCATCGTGGATGCTACCACCATTGTCGCACCAGAGCAGCTACACGAGCAATCTACCTCACTGCAAAGGAGAGAGTCTTTTGGGGGGAGTGTGTCGATAGAAGATTGCCATCGCCAGAACCAGCCAAGTTTATCCAGCCTGTATGTACCACAGACCCCATCATCATCCAAAGAAGGCTGGGAATTGCACTCATCGGCTCCCAAGGCGGCTCCAAACAGTGAAAATTCACGGCTGCACTCAGCGGCTCCAGCTGACACGCAAACCATTCGCCGCCTCATCAAAATCCGGCTAATTGCCATACAACACGCTAAAAAAGCAGTTCAATCGCAGTCTGGAATTGAGGGAAGAAAATTCAGCCCCCAAGAGCGAGAGCAACGGGAAACCATTGCTAAAATGCGATTTCTTTGGGAGTCGGGCAAACCAGTTTTGATGGATGAGGTATTAGCTTGGGCTAGAGCCAATCCAGACCTACTACCAGAGGTCAAGCCTTCCTAGAACAGCGTAGGCGAGCGCACCCTTGCCTAAGAACCAAACTACTGTCACATCACTCTACAGCGACCACCAAGTTTAAACCAACTTGTTCTCAGTCAAAATAGCAGTAAATTTAAATGACCGCAATGTTTTAGCACATAAACATAAATGGCATTAACAGTAGTTAGTTATGCTAGTTCCATGTGTTCAACATTAATAGCACATGGCTTATGACTTGACTAGCAAATTCAACTTATGTTAAATCAATGCGCTCAAAAGCTGTACCACATTGTTTTTGACTGGTTAAGCAGTCATAACCATGCTTTGAAGATGCAATCAACAGTTAATCCACATTGGTTATACATGGACAAGCAGTAGGAGCAATGTATGGAAGAATCGGAAAAAAAGAGCGTACAAGTCACCACCTATTTACCAAAGGAAGTACTAGAGCAGCTCAAGAAATGGATGGATGACAACTACCAGCGCTCAGTCTCTCAAGCTGTATCGCTGATAGTAGAACACTTCCTCAAAAAAGACGGTCGCCCCCTCGGAGACACCGATCTCGCTCCCAGAGTAACCGCTCTAGAAGAAGAAAACCTACCGCCCAGGCTAGCGAAGCTAGAAATTCAGATGCAGTTGGTGAGAGAAGCCCTCATCGCCGCTGGAGCTAGAAGCCTAGCAACAGGTGTAGAAGATCATTTGGCAGAGAACACTAGTATCAGTAGCGGACAATTCACCTACACAGTCAAAGAAGCCAGAGAGGGGTTGAGTAAAACAGAAATCATGCGCCGCCTGGATATATCCCCAACCACATTGAAGCGGCAGGCAGAAACAGAAAGGATGACAGAAGAAAAATACTTAACCAAGATAACGGGATGGCAGTTGGGGACAGGAGAGCGCCCGAAATATTTCCCACCAACCCAAAGCTCCTCACCTTCTACATGACTCTAACTGCCAAAGAACACGCGCTCACGGCAGTCGCGCCCGTCGCTCAAATTTATTAGCTCCAAAGCTAGTCACAGTATAGCTTTGAGCGGTGTTTTTCAGCTCCAATTGGAGCGACAGGTGCTGCGACGATTAGGAGCCTCCGTAGCCCCGACTGCAAGGAGGGGCGCAGTGGTGAGGGATGGCGTGGAAGGTCGCCTTCCACAATCGCTCCGGCAGGAGTCGTTGGTCAAAGCGAAAGCGACTGCAATTGGACTGTATTTGATCTGAATCAACTGGTGATTAGTCGCTGTAATTGGACTGTAAGAGCGGCTGCAATTGGGCTGCAATTGGACTGCTCGATTGATGCCCCAAAAGGAAGTGTCCGTTCTCTAACGCTTTCACCCGCGTTTAGGCAAGCCGGAAAACAGGTGGTGAAGTAACGATGAGACGACGATGGGACGACGTAGTTATGCACTCGCTGTTGTCTTTTTGGTCTCAAGCGGTACATGAACGACGATGCGACGACGTACTGACGACGACGAAACGACAATGAAACGACAATGAAACGACAATGAAACGACAACCAATGTCACTCGCCCTAGTTTTTTCGGTCTCAAGCAGTGCATGAACGACAATGAAACGACAATGAAACGACAATGAAACGACAACACAAGTCATTCGCTTTAACTAGCTGTTTTTATGTAGCTAGAGCTGCCACTAACTTTCCCTAGATTTTCCCGAATAATTCCCTACCTTGCCCCAAGTAGAGTCAATGAAGGTTGGCTGATTCTCAATAAATGGCAGAATTTCTCAAGAATCTGAGTGAAGTGCCACCAACTTTCCCTAGTAATTCCCGAATAATTTCCTGAATAGATCGTGCGCGTGCCGCAGTTGCATTGGTAGGAGTAATGGTTAACGATTCCATGCGCTCTTTAAAAGCGCAATTGCAACGAGCGTCCACTCGCTTCTCACCCAACACCCAAGATGCGTTATCAAGAAAAGCGTGTGAGATTTCGACTATTCAATAATGCTAATCGCGGTTGGGGCGGAAAACTACTCTTAACAACTACCAACAGCTACCAATTGGTACCACGCACGGTACCAGTTGGTAACGCTTGGTAGTAGTCGTGGTTTTTGACCCAGAAAGACAATTGGGGTAATAGCGGGTCTGAGTGGGGTAATAGCGGGTAGCATTGAGGTAATTGTGGGTATGATTGCCCCAATATTGGGGATAATTGGGGTAATTCGCGCAGGCAAAGATTCCACCGGGCGGATTCAATAGTTTTCTCCCTACAGTGGGAGCGCGTTGGTGAATTCATTCGCGTCTCGTCACCGAATTCTATTCATCTTCATCCGACTCCAAAGTTTCAGGCAGCGAAGACATTCCCATATAACTCACTTCAAGATCGATGTTGAAACTCAACGAGTCTTTAATAGTGCCATCAACGCCTTCTCCATAAGTCTTTTCGAGTAGCTCGACCAAATCTTTCACCTGCTCAAACTCGTGAAACTCTTCCACCGCTCCATAAGCTGCCACTAAGTAGAAAGCGCGGAGAGCTTTCAAGATCATGTGACGGCGCTTAGTTGGTTTAAAGCTTTGCAGGTAGCGAAATAAAATTCCATCAGGGCTATCAGTGTTAGGACGATACCGAAAAGTAAAATCAACGAAGTCTTTATCGCTCATCTCAACTCCCAGAAAAATCAGTATTTATACTCAAGAAAACTCACCAAAAAAACGCCACTATAAATAGAACGAAGTGGCTATACTTGCCACTCTCTTGTAAAAATGTGGCAGTTTTTTCGAGAATTAGAGTCAAACAACTCGATGAAATATTTTTATTCAAGAGCTAAAAATCAGCTGCCAACTACCCCTCGCCACTTTATAGCAAAATAGTGGCTCATGTTGCCACTAAAATGAAATAATCTGGCAGTTTTTTTGAAGTCATTTCGCCCCATAGCACCTCTCGTCCCCGTCATCGACCACCACACCACATCCCCTAATT
>NZ_JAOCNC010000013.1 GCF_032860985.1 Chroococcidiopsis sp. SAG 2025 | reverse complement strand
CTAGAAGGGCGATTCTTCAACGGAAGCGTAATAAATTATTATGCTTTGTAGTACGCCGTTGAAAACCTAAAGCTTAATGAGAATGAGCGACGAAAAAGTCGGAAATTAAGCCGTGTAATTCTCAATAAATTAATCGTTTGTGAACGATGTGTTTCAATGTAGTACAAAGCATGATAATTTATTACGCTCCCTAACACTATTGCAGGTTCGGTTTTAACTGTCAGGACATTTATAAATGTAGCTGTTTATCAGTCCCTTTAAATCAGTTTCTTTCATTCGTTGCGAGTGGCTTGCCGCCCGTAGGCTGCTCCTAAGAAACTAGATTTTCTGAGGGCTGAGGAATAAGCTCAAAACCAAAAGCCTGGGCTTTTTTGTGGAGATTATTGAGCATTCGCTCACGTAATAACGCTGCTCATAATAATCCATACCAGGATCGGTGTAATTTCCTCCAGTTGTCCAAAGTTTGTAAAAAATTCGCGCAATCTTATGAGCAGTTGCAGTAATGGCTTTAGGAGAGCCAAGTCGAGAACGTAAGCGACGATAAAATGCGCCCAAAGCGGAATTACTTTTTCCGGCAGTTTGCGCTGCCATACGGAAAGCTGTCTTCGGCGCGATTGACTACAGGACGAGTCTGAGAACTTTGAATTTTGCCACCAGTAATGCGACTGCCAGCGACATTGCGCCAAGCCAAGAGGTAAAGTGTTTAACCGTAGGGAATCGGCTGGGATCTAAACCAACTTCAGAAAGGATGATTTGTACTGTCAGGACACCAAGACCATCCACTTGGGTAAAATCAACCCCACTCATGCGATAAAGATGAGTACGCAAATCAAAGCTAGGTTCATTGCCTTGAGGTTTATGGCGAATATGCTTTGGTGGAGTAAGGGGAGACTGGGAAATATCAATTTTATCGTTAAATTGACTTAAGCAATCCTCAATTCTTAGGTCACATGAGCGCGATTTGCGATTGGTAGACATCATACAGGTGTAATTCTTGTTGCAAGACAAACAAATGTTCTTTCCGGTAGTCACCGTGAAGCGCAGCTGCAATTTCTGCTTCACTACGTTTGACACGATGATGTTTTTTAGCTGCAAGTACTTGTGGGTCATGTTCACCAGCGACGATAGCTCGAATGATTGCCATACCTGTAGTGCCTGTAATATCGCGCTCCTGCTTGATGCAGTTGTATGTTCATTTGAGTCAAAGCTTTCTGCATCCGTTGAATATGAACACTGGCACTTCTGATCAAACTATCACGTTGACGAATATAGCTACGTAAAACACAGATTTCGTCTTCTGGGCGAAAAGAACCTGACAACAATCCATAGCTGTAGTAACCTGCAAACATAACTCCTCAAACCTGCAAACAAGACATTTTCAAACCAGGATTAGTTGCAACTGAGACAGCGATAAAACCAGGATTAACTACAACTGAACCAGGATTAAATGCAACCAGCCTGCAATTATCCACTTCAACCAGGATTAACTGCAACTAACGGTAAAAGAAACGGACGTTTTCTTAACTACAACACTAGTAAGAGTTTCTGAACCCTAAGCCGCCTATTCCCTAGTTAAAAAAGTCGGTAAAGAATTCAAAGTTAACTTATCAAATTCTGAGATGGGTTTTTTGACAAGTCCTACCAGGACTCACAGCCTAATGCCAACATAGTGTTGAGTCTATTTGCAAATAATCCTGGCTCAAACGGATGATTGCAGGTTGATTGCATTTAATTCTGGTTCAGTTGTAGTTAATCCTGGTTCAAATGAAATTATAGTTGCAACTAATCCTGGTTTGAAAATGTCTTGTTTGCAGGTTTGAGGAGTTATGTTTGCTGGCTCCTACACATAGCTGTGCAACTGTTGCAGCCATTGACAGTCTAAAACAGCTGTCTTGCGTCCAAGCAAAGTTTTCACATGGTGAGCATTTACAAGCATAACTTCAAAGCCACGAGTTTCTAAAATTTGAAATAATAGAATCCAATAAACACCTGTTGATTCCATTGCCACTGTCTCAACTCCACATTCAGCTAACCAGTCAGCAATGGCGTACAGGTCAGCCGTGTAGCAACCAAAACGCCGGACGCATTCGTTAGCTCGTCCTGAAGGTACGCACACCCATTGATTTTGGGAACCAATATCAATACCAGCCGCATTTGCATCAATCGGATTCAATTTTGATGCTTTGGCTACAGATTGGCGATTTGGAACTGAAGACTTCTGTTTTTTCTTCATTTTAGTTCCTCTAGTCTCAAGCAATATCAAAGTTGAGAGTGTGCCTTAACCCAGGTTGACGGAATTGTACAGTCTTCTAAACGGGATAACGTCTAAACGCTTCACCAATGTCATCACCGTCATAACCCAGAACCATGCTTTTGTGCGGGCGAAAATGCACCATTGAGGGAACGGTCTTAACTGTCAGGACACAATTAAGAGTGTAATTTTTTTTCGGTGCATCTTATTTTTTTGTTTCTTCCATCCATAACGGAAGCGATAGCATCCGTAAACAGCTTCTGTAGGGCACGACCGTCTAACGTTGTACAAAGCAAAAAGCTTGGACCTAATTATTAGTAGGCGGAACCCGTGTCGCAGAGGTTACTTATAGTCTTCGGAGATAGTCGCTCCCCCACTGCGGAGTTCATCCAGGAACCATTTGCTATCTGAGATTAGTTCGGGTAGGTAAAGCCCAGGGCGGGCAGGATCGCGGTCGCCCAGTCCCAATACCGACGAGAGCAAAAGCACGACACTCAGCCCCGTGAGTGAGGCTGTGCCATGCTTGAATTCCAGCATTGATCGCGATCGCTTCGTTCGACCATCAGCCTTACCCTCGATCTCGACGACGATCTCGGTTCCCGCCGCACCGCCCCGGCAGCGGCTGGACGATTCACCATTCACCAGGTCGAAGCGGATATCCGGTGCTCCAGTGGCGGCGTAGAGACTCACGGTATCGAACGTGGAAAATGCGGTGGCATTGAGCGATCGACCATCGACTGATTCGATCTTGCCCTTTACGGCATCGCCGGACAGCCAGACGCGCCGCCCACCCTCGAATACCAGTGCGGCGGGAGCAGCCCCGTGTACCCGCTCCATATCTTCGATCGCCGCTGGGCCGACTGGATCTTGCTCATCGACGATTGCGCCGAGCCTGATAGATCGGACGCTCTCGAAGCCTTTGGCACTATTGAGTGCCAGCAAAGTGGCCGCACCTGCCATCCAGTGACTGGCGAGCACAACGGGTGCGGCGGTCGCACGATGCGCGAACAGTGCCAATTCGGGTCCGATTTCGGTGACGGCAGCGTTAATGTTCAGGTAAGGAATACCCAAGTCCTGCGCGTAGCTCAGACCTTTGAGTCCAGCTTCGGGAGCTAACATGACTACAGCAGCGACGGTAACGTCGTCACTGAGTCCCAAGCGGGGCTTATCGAGATCTATGGCAACTGCTTCGGCAGCACCCACCTCTTGGGCGACTTCACCTGCCGCTTGCAGATTTCGTCCGCCGACGAGCACTCGAACGCTGGGGTGCCTCTGGCGGAACCACCTGATGGCAGTGCGCCCCACGAAGCCCGCTCCTCCAGCGAAAAGTACCTGTGATGTCATCATAGAATTAGAAGCGCGTTCTTGGTCAGAAACAATGGTTGATTCTTTAGTTTTCATATGGCAATGAATGAGTGAATGGAATACACAATTGAGCGCACCTTTGCTTACTATTGGCGTTTTACCTGTTTACTGCGATCGCTTGCCAATCATGTTGTACGTCTGGTGCAAGCTGCATTCGATTCTCGACCGATCTAACTTGAGTGTAATGAGTGCCAACGCTCAACTTCTTTCAGATTCTTACAATGATTTGTCAATAATTTGTCAGATTCTTATGGTGTTAGCGAACCTGCTTTGGTGTCATTCCAGTAATTCGTTTAAACTGTTGGGTCAAATGACTTTGGCTGGAGAAGCCGACTTGCAGGGCGATATCTGCGATCGCCAAGTCCGTCTTCGACAGCATCACTTTTGCCTGTTCCACTCGCTGTTGAATCACATACTGATGCGGCGAGATTCCGATTGCTTGTTTAAACAAATTGGCAAAGTAAGTGGGGGTGATATTCACGACATTTGCCAGTTCAGCCAGTGACAAATCTCGACTGAGATGAGTGTGAATGTAGTCGATCGCTTGCTGCAACTGGATATGAGTTAAGCTTCTATTCTCAGGTGCAATGATGGTTGCATCCTCAGAATAATGCCGCAAGAGATGGATGATTAATGCTTGAGACAAGGATTCAACATATAATCGCCCCATCATGCCACCTGATTTCACCTCAGTTAAAAGTAGCATGGCAATCTGCTGAAGATTCAAGTCTTGCTGACCGAAATGGTTGACCAAACTGACCCGTGCTGGATTGATTTCAGACGCTTCAGCAACTTGTTCGACCAGCTTTGGCTGTAAATGAATGTTGAGTTCCGTTTGAACAGCCTCACTTCCTGGACAACACCAGTAGCTCAACTGCTCAGATGGAACCAAGAGGCTATCTCCTTCTTGGAAGATTGATTCGTACCAGCGATAGTCAGATTTCTGGCTCAGATAAGTGGGATGCCCCATCGGTAAGATTAGCCAATGATCGGACAGAGCAGGCAGTTTTATTTCTTCTATTTTGCCAGGAGTTGGAGTATAGTCATGCTGCTCAACCAGGATGCCATTCCAGCCCATCTGCAGACTGGATAAGGTCAGCGTTCTTTGAAGTCGTTGGTTCAGCTCACTGGGTTTAAGAAGGGTGTTTGTCATAGTTGCCTGCACATACTCATTCACAGCTTGAAACATAAACGCTTTTTGACCTTCTTAGCTTTTAACACGAGTTCATCTCAAGTCAACCCTCTTTAGGTCAATATCTTCTCTTTCACGAAAAGAATATTACGCCGACTCGATGACGATTTTGCTGAAGGGTATGGCTTTGTTGCACAAATAGGGAGAAATGAGTAAATTTTGAGTATGCCGTCTAACTTCAACGAATGATGAAGACGAAAGCTAAGGAAAGCTATCAGATTCGCAATTGGAATGCATATGATGCAGCTCTCAAACAACGAGGCAGCATTACCTTCTGGGTGGATGAAGCGGTGATTAAGCAGTGGCACAATGAGCAAAAAACTGGACGTAGAGGGGCTTCTAATTATTACAGTGAGACAGCAATTGCGACGATGGGAACAGTTCAATCGTTGTTTCGCTTAGCAGGACGGCAAACGGAAGGATTCCTGGAGTCATTGTTTGTGCTGATGGGAATCGAGCTAGAAGTGCCTGACCACTCTATCCTTGTCACGACGGTTGGGCAAGCTGAGCGTAGACCTCCCCGTGATTCCCAAGCGCAAAGGTGTGCATGTGGTTGTCGATTCAACGGGTGTAAAAGTCTATGGTGAAGGAGAGTGGAAAACTAGACAGCATGGCGTTAGCAAGCGACGGACATGGCGCAAGTTGCATTTAGGAGTTGATGAAGCAACGGGGGAGATTTTAGCGGCAGTGGTCAGCACCAATGACGTCGCCGATTGTGAAGTGATGCCAGAATTACTCGATGCGATTGCCCAGGAGATTGAGCAGGTGTCTGCCGATGGAGCCTATGATACCCAAGGCTGCTACGATGTCATTGAGCAACGAGAAGCGACCGCTGCTATTCCACCTCGTCGTAATGCTAAGATTTGGGGTAGTGTTGTAGATGTGTTGCTCATTGATTTGAAACATTGGCTGCAAGGGGAATTTGGAGCCTATCTCAACACATCTACAACACTACCGTAGATTCATTACCCGACGACTATCAACAGCGAATCTTGTGCCACTACAAAAACGCAACAAGTACAATTCAAATTGCTCGGATGACAAATATCCCACGCTGGTATCTAGAACGAGTCGTGTTTCCTGGTCGGTACTTGTTGTTTGAGGCTGTCCCACAAGCGCAACTAGAAATTCACTCTGTTAAAAGAGCCAGTGCGATTCCTGCTGACATCATTGACTGTAAACAACTGCAAGTCAGCGCGGGGGAGAACAAGCTCTAGCTAAGCTAAAAAAAACTCCCTGCGACTAGCGCTGGGAGTGTCCCTTCATCGGGATCGGTCTATGCCGTTGATTGATGTTGACTTTCCCCAGTCTACATCGATTGTTTCGGTTGGGAGAAGCGCTCGCGCAAAAGACGGAGTCAGGCAATCTT
>NZ_JAOCNC010000012.1 GCF_032860985.1 Chroococcidiopsis sp. SAG 2025 | reverse complement strand
CCTCAAAAAGACGCTCGGGTTTTATTGTTGTCCCTCAGAAATATTAAGTTTCATGTGGCTCGCTGTTATTTGTACGAGCTGGAAGATGCGATTTGCGAATTAGACTCAGCCGAGCTGCTGACACCAAATTTTCAACCCAACTTATTCAAAGTGACGAATAAGCTAGCAAATCATGCAGCCAAAGCGATTGGTCATAGCAAGCTCATGAATCCATTGTTTGATCGAGTTCAGCTCCAGCAAGACTATGACTTATTCTTTTTTCTGTGCCAGTCCCCGCAAGATATCCTCTGTATTAATTCAATTAAGGGTTGGCGCGAGCGTTGCCACAAAGCTGTAGTTTGGCTCGATGAAATTTGGGCGAAAGATCTTCAGAGCTGGAAAGCACAACTAAGTCTTTTGAAAGACTTCGATCGAATTTTCATGAACTTTAGCAATAGTATTTCAGGAGTGGCTGAAATCGTTCAGCGTCCTTGTGAATATATTCCTTTTGGCGTTGATGCAATTAAGTTCTGTCCTTATCCCTTGGAGCGAGAACGCAGTGTCGATCTTTATAGTGTTGGTCGTCGCTCGCAGGTAACGCACCAAGCTTTACTAGAGTTAGCAGAAAACCACAGTTTTTTTTACATATATGAAACTCTCAGAGACTTATACGCGATCGACTATAAATATCATCGCAGCTTATATAGAAATATTTTGAAAAAGAGCCGTTATTTCATTGCTAACAGCGCGAAATTTGACGAGATAAATGCCACAGGCGGACAACAAGAAGTGGGGGCGCGCTTTTTTGAGGGAGCAGCAGCAGGAGCCATCATGCTGGGAGTGCCGCCCCAATCCGAATCATTTCATCAACATTTTGACTGGGAGGGTGCAGCGATCAAAATTCCCTACGATGTACCTCACATTGCTGAAATTCTGGACGAACTTGACGCTGACCCGTATCGCTTACAAAAAATCCGTATTGATAATGTGGTCAACTCGCTGCTACGGCATGATTGGGTTTACCGCTGGGAAACAATTTTAGCTACAGTCGGACTGGATAGTACGCCAGCAATGGCGGCTCGAAAAACTAACTTGCAAAACCTGGCTCAAACGATCTTGGCTAGGGCGAACGCATCTAATTGTGACGTTTCGGAAATAAGGCTGTTGTCGGACTCACATGAACCGATCCTGAAGCAATCCTGGAACTCGCCTTAAATGGAACTGGGCGCGCGTTATCTGGGAATGGATTTAGCATCATCCGCCCCAGCTCACTGTCGTGGCGTTCTCGTAGCGATCGTGCAAATACTTACGCGCTTGACGCTTGACAAGCTTTGCCTGAAAACACCTGGCTATTAAGGCAGCTTGTAAAGATAGGGCAGGTCTTTTTGTCCCCTCTAGTTGTAGTAATGTCTTGTCGCGTAATCTGATGAAGACCTGCCCTATATGCGCGTTGCCAGGTTAATAGCACCTTTTAAATTGGCGAAAACTCCAATCGGTCTGTCAAAAGCTGATTTAGCTTTACCCAAAGGAATTCCAGCCGGTGATGTTTGGCACAAACAAATACACAACCGCCTGACAAAAGCTTACAGTATGAAAAATTATGCACGTATCCGATCTTTACCGCATAACAATCGGTCAACTCGTAGTCGCCTCGATCCAATGAACAATTCAAAACTCATACTTCTGTGCTGTGTACTCATCCTCAGTATGATGTTGCCATTTTCCTGCACGAGTGTAGCCTTGAAGACTCGTATGCTGCAACGAGGAGACAGGAACGTCATCTTCGGCGTGAACGACGGCACTGGGTACGACGACTCCCAAGAGTTTAGCCAGATGGTGTCAGGGCGCATCTCTGCCCTTGGTCTCACCGCCGTCCGCACTGGCGCAGACAAGATGAAGTGCGAGCGGGAGGGCGAGCCGTGCGATTTCTCTCGGCGCGACGTAGTGATTCAAGAACACTTGGCTAAAGGGTTAGCCCTTCACATGGTCATCGCTTTCAGGTGGGAACTCGATGTTGCCGGATACGATCCCGTTCAGTGGACGAAGAACTATGCCTGGAAATGCGGTCAAGTGGCTCACCATTGGAAAGATACGGTGCGCTACTACATAGTGGATAACGAACCAGATATTCGCGGTCGAGATGCCCAGCGAGGTCCCGAG
>NZ_JAOCNC010000011.1 GCF_032860985.1 Chroococcidiopsis sp. SAG 2025 | reverse complement strand
CCCCTGCTCCTCTGCCCTGCCCACCTGCACACCTGCCCCTCTCCCCCCTATCCCCAGTTCCTTCGGAACCGGGGACCCCGAGTCCCCCTGCTCTTCTGCTACCACTGGCAAGGTATCAGATGAAAGCAACTGCTCCAACTGGGGTAAGTAATCCAGCGCTGTCTTCCATTGAGTTTCATTGAGACTGTATAGCTCAGTTGGTCGATCTACTTGCCAAGAATGTCCCTTTAGCAGAGAGGGCGTGTAAATACTTCCCTGCGTCAGGCTTAGACCTGAAGTATGCACCAACTGCCCCCGCCGGAGGAGCCATAGCTTCTGATTTTTGAGGGCAGATGGGAGTTGACCTACTGGAAGTTCGTGCCGTTCCAGCAGTGATAGCGCTTTCATCAATCCAGGCAGCTTGCGTAAAGCAGCAATTTGAGGACATAACAGTAGCCAATCCCGCAGTACTGCTTGACGATAAAGATGTTTTTGAATTGAAGGATATTTGTGGCTCAGGTCTTGTAACAGCCAATTAGGAAGATAGTAGAGCTTCAGATTAACAGAAGCTCTGGCAGAGTAAGGTTGAAAGGAGCCTGTCGGAAATAGAGTACTCTCACCAAAGGATGCTCCTGTCTCTAGGGTTACAAGTAAGTCATTGGTGTTATCGAGTAGCCTCACCTTGCCTGCAATAATTATATAGATTCCAGGTTCGGCATCAGCTGCTTGCCAAAACTGTTTTCCAGCAGCAGGCTCTTGGATTATGGCGTGTTTGAGGCAGCGGTCGAGTTCCGGTTCTGGAAGCACTTGCCCCAGAGTTTCGGCTAGCTGTTGCTTAGAAACAGATGTAGTGAATGAATTCTGAACCATAGTTGAAATCTCAACGGATGGAATTGAATAGCCAAAACTGTGTAGACTCAGGCACTGAAGTAGATGTCAAGTCGTCGATTGTAAGGCTGGAATTACCAGTGCTGAGCTGATTTGTTACTGCCTCATCTGTCGTGAGTTTTGGTCGAGTAGAAAGCCCCATCTGTTTTAGTAGTCGATTGATGTGGCAATTGCTAAGTTTAATTCCTAGTTCTTTTGCCAAATGCTTTCCTAACCATTGCGCTGTCCAGCGTTGAAACGGATAGCCATACTCGCGTGGGCTATGGCTTGCCAGTTCTTTCAAGTGATTGAGATATTGCTCGTTCACAGTCTTGGGTCGTCCCATCGGGCGATCGCTCCAATGGTGAGCATTTCCTGTCTGTGCCATAACAATCCAGTACCGCGCCATCTCTGGAGAACACCCCAAGGCTTCGCAGATTTGTGTCTGAGATTGACCCGTATCTGCTAGCAGCATGATTTCAATCCGGCGACGGTATTCTGGACGCAAGTCGGCTTGTAGACTCTTATGTAAAAGCTTTCGCTGAAAAGGTGTCAAATACTGACCCTGCTTTTCCACAGCAATTCCTCCTGGTAGAACTTGCAATGCGAGGCTGGAAGTTGATCCAGATGCTTCTTGTTTTTCCTCTGTTTACTTCTCAGAATCAAAAGTCCAGGAATTCCACGTTTCATTACAAAAGTTCACACTATTCCGTGAATGGTCAGAAGTGTCGCTTTTAAAGCAGTGGTGGTGTGACAGGGCAGAAGCAGCGATCGCTTACGACCAAGAGGTTAGAAATATCACTTCAGTATTAGAGTGCATGAGTCGGAGTAGTTCACGCATCACTACACTTTAATTCTTATTAAACAAAAAACTTTTTTTAAATGTGAAAAATGAAAACATAACTCCTTAAGTTATGCACAGAAAAGAAGTTTCAAACTCTTGATTTTCTAGATTAACTTCCAGAATATTGAAGAGGAATTAGACAATCTATGGTTTGATTCCACCTAAAATAAATTTATTGAATTGGAGATTTCCATATGCCTACTATCAAGATTGACAACCTCAATCCTACTGGTTCCGAGCTATTTTCTGATTCCGAAAGCTACATGAATGAGCTGGGTGACAATGAACTCGATGTTGTCAGTGGTGGAATAATCGGGATTATCAAATCTACTGCGAAACTCTCGAAAGCGGGGTATAAAGTCTCGAAAGCTACCTATTCAGCTACGAAACGAGGTGTGGAAAAAACTTATCAAAAGGCTTATTCAGCTGCGGCGCGACGTACTCAAAAGGATCCTGGTCGCAGTATGCCCGGTGGATGGGGTGAATTTCTCCCTTTCTAAAGTTGTGTCAAAAGCTAGGAAGGCCTCTGGAAAAGCTTGTAGAGTCGTGGCTGCGACGTTTAATACTGTAACGGCAACTACTGAACTCAGTGCGCTCACTCCTGACCTTAACAGCTTTTAGTTCACGAAGGCTGCCTCTGTGACAAGGACAGTCTAAGGATGCGAAGAAGTGCTAAACCCGCTTAGCACTTCTTCTATCAAGTACGAGCTTTGCTTTACTGACAAAATCATCAGACATAGAAATGAATTCCCTAAATAATACTTGAGGAGGTTTTAACCGTGGCATTTTCGTTAAGTAATAACAATGTTTTAGAGTATTTAGTTAGCCAGGGGCTTTGTAATAAGGAAGAGCCAGACCTGAGTAAAACAGAGCTAAAAGATGCCAAAAACTTCAATTTGCTATTGAGT
The DNA here is from genome assembly GCF_032860985.1 of Chroococcidiopsis sp. SAG 2025. GTDB lineage: Bacteria > Cyanobacteriota > Cyanobacteriia > Cyanobacteriales > Chroococcidiopsidaceae > Chroococcidiopsis. Next base: position 47,380 of record NZ_JAOCNC010000011.1, on the reverse strand, counting down.
TTGCAATCCGATCGTAAACTTCTCGTTAAACAAGAGCGTTACGACCGCGATGGAAAAACGGCTGGCGAGTTTTTGAATGAATGGCGAATTCAAGAATTTCTACAACAATTTCCAGAACTAAACCACATCCGTCCATTACTCTCAGAGGTACTGCATTTTGATACCAATCATTCAATTATTGTTTTCAACTACCTCGACGACTATCAGGATCTGACTGATTTCTATGCAGAGGAAGAGAGATTTCCAACGGCGATCGCCACCTCAATCGGAACAACTCTAGCCACAATCCATCGCCTAACTTTCAATCGTCAGGAGTACCAGGATTTCTTCTCTGAAAATTCTGAAGATGTACCCATTGACCAAGCTCTTAACCTAATTCATGGACTAGAACGGATTAGTCCGGAAATTTTCGGTCGAGTTCCCGCAGATGGTCTTAAATTCTTTGCGCTCTATCAGCGCTATGACAGCCTGGGAAAAGCGATCGCAGAGCTGAGCGCTGCTTTTGATCCTTGTTGTCTAACGCATAATGACCTCAAACTGAACAACATTCTGCTGCACAAGGATTGGGAGCAAAACATTTCTAGAGCAGAGCAATCAAATAATGACATCATTCGCATAATTGATTGGGAGCGTTCTGCTTGGGGAGATCCGGCATTTGACTTAGGAACAATCATTACTAGCTATCTACAATTCTGGCTGGGTAGTTTGGTTGTTAGTAAGTCTATCGCTCTCGATGAATCTTTACGCCTAGCCATGACTCCGCTTGATATGCTTCAACCTTCTATTGCAGCTTTGACTAAAGCTTATTTAAATAATTTTCCAGAAATTGTGGAGCGCTGCCCTGATTTTTTGAGACGAGTTGTGCAGTTTTCTGGGCTTACTTTGATTCACCGCATTCAGGCAATGCTTCAATACGAAAAATCCTTTGGCAATGCAGGTATCTGTATGCTTCAGGTTGCCAAGACTTTGTTGTGCCGCCCAGAACAATCAATCCTGACTGTTTTTGGAGTGGCAGAATCTGAACTCACTCGCTCTAGCCGTTCTCTTGCTTAAGTAGTTTTAGTTGCACTTAAACCATTATGCAATTACTAGATTCTCTTCCAAATCAACTGCCAGCGGTTGCACCAGATCGAGTGCTGGATTCTCTGCAAGATATTGCTAATAAGGTTCAAATTCAGTCCAACTTCTGTATTAGCCATCCAGATTACGTACCCTTTGAACTTCCTGCTGAGGTGGTAGCCCGCTTTGAGCGCACCCCTTTGGAGCTGCAAAATAAGTATTTGAGTTTACAACTGCAAAGGTTTCTCTACAGCGTCTACTACAATGGCTCGATGCAAGCTGCCCTGGCATCGGATGCAAGTTCAGATAATATAGCACTTCATCAGAACCTAGAGAATAATACCTTCTTTGGGGTAGACCTGGAGTTTTACGATCGCTTGCATAAAAGCAATAACGGAGAAGGTTATTTTGACCCAGGTTGGTTTGTGCTGCGTCAGGAGAGTGATAGTAGTCTCGCCGTGACAAAGGGCGGTCTTACCTTGCACATTGAGCGTGAAAAACATTTACAACCAGCAGAACAAGCTGCCGCCGTAGGTGAGGAGGTTGCTATCCGAATGCCTCGGAATTTTGTGCAAAATGGGTTTTACATGGCGGTCAGCAATGTGGGTCTAGATAATCGCCACAATCCAGATAGTGATTCTGAGATAGTGAGAATCTACTTGAATTTAAGCCCTGAAGGTGCGGTTGCTGTCGTGGGCAGCTTAACGCAGCAGCTGAACGAAATTACAATTCCCTTCACCTTTAAGTGTCTATACAACCCTTCTGACTACGGGCGCTACGACTCAGGTGTGCTGTACTTTGAGCGCAACAACTATGAAGCAGTCCGGCAAGTGCTTCAAATCGTTTATGCACAAGAGCGATCGCACTTTCGGACGGAAGTGCCCTTATTCACAAAATTGCTGGCACCAGGTCTCGGTTTAGCAGAAGAACCAGACTACAAATTTGCTACTCAAGAAAGTTTTGGGATGAACCGCTGCCAAATTGTTGCCAATGGCTTGCTAGAAGCGCGGCAAAAAGGTAATGAATCGATTGAGAGTCGGATGAACGCTATCCTCCAGCAGTTCTCCCTCCTAAAGATTGACTGGCAGCGTGCTTATCTCAATGCCAACTCTGAAGACATCTACACGCCATTAGACCTATGAAACTAACCGATCTCGCGCCGCCTAAAGTAGTCTCAGCCAGCGAAGTCAACCATGCAGCTGATAACTTCCCAGAGTCGGATTTTCCATTTTACCGCAAACTGGGGCGGACTGATTTAACAGTCAGCTGTCTCGGCTTAGGCGGCGGCGGTAGCATCTCCAGTGAGGATACCCTTTATGCTTTCGAGCGGGGAATTAACTACTTTTTCTACTCTAGTGACCTGCACCACTATATCTACAGTCCAATGTCTGGGGCGCTACGCCAACTATGTGGGCGTGGTTCCTCAGTGCGCGAGAAAGTGGTGTTGGCAACCGTGACTTACATCAAAAGCCCAGAAATGGCACTCGCCGCTTTAATCGATCAGTTCGAGGAGCTGGAGATTGACTACATCGACGTGTTGTTTTGGGGCTGGATTGGTTCGCATGATGGAGCGGCTTTGCAGGATTGCTTGCAGCTTTCCCCTGATTTGACAGGCTCCAACTCTGTCTATCAGCGGACTATCGAAAGAATGTTTGGCACTTCAGAGCGGCTCAAAAAAATGGGAGCTGTTCGCTATATTGGTGCTTCTTTCCACGATGTTAATCTAGCTCAACAGTGGTCGCATAGCCCCCTGTTAGATGTGGTAATGGTCAGACATAATGTTGCTCATCGCTCTGCCCAAAGTCAGGTATTCAATCAACTGGATGCCCAAAATCCACAGCGACCAGGCATCGTCACGTTCAAATCTACAGGCTCTCACACAGGTCCGCTCTGGGATGCCCCTCCTGGTTTACCAGAAGCGTGTTGGCAACCTACTGTCCCTGATTTATACCGCTACTCCTTAAGTCAAAATTGTGTCGATGTTTGCTTAACAGGTTTGAGGAGGCGGGAAGAAGTTGATGCGGCGATCGCTGGAGTTCAACAGGGCAAACTCACACCCGCTGAAGTTGACTACCTCAACCTTTACGGTGATTTGCATCGTAACAAGTTGAGAATTCAAGAATTTTCACCTGAGCGACTACTTTACCAAGTTTAAGAAGCGATGCCAGCACAATTACTACTTATCAAGGAGGACAAAGCCATGAAATAAAGTTTGGAAAAACCTGACATAGCGCGATCGCAATCTAAGTCACTTTACTAAGGAGGAAGTTTCAAATGGCAAGTATTCAGATTTCCAACCTGTACCCTGCTGGTTCTGAGTTGTTCAAAGACTCTGAAAGCTTTATGACCGAGTTATTTGATAACGAAATAGGCAGTATTAACGGCGGTATAAGGACACTACCACACAGTCCTCGGTGCTATCCAACAGTACTTAGTCCCTTCTGTAAACCTTCGCTTCCGCGTCCCATCCGTCCTACTCTAGCACTAGAGTTCTAGATACATACCATTTCTTGGGAGAAAAAACCTAATGATTGAAACTTTGTCAACAACTGAATTAAAACCTGAGCAGGAGTTTGCACTGCCAAAAATTTTCCCAGCAACAAATGAAGATATTATTGCTTACCTGCGCTGCTCTTACAAACTTGCTGAAATTGCTGCTTTAGCCGAACGTGATGCACTAATTTTAGACGTTTGCGATCGCCTCGGTGTTACTGTGTCCGATGAGGATTTGCAAGTAGCCGGAGATGCATTTCGCCTAGAACATAAATTACTAGGAGCTTCTGAAACCCTCATATGGTTTGAAAAGCAGCGAATTACTGTAGAAGATTGGACTCAAGGTATCAGAATAACACTACTCACAAATAAGTTAAAAGAACATTTGTTTGGAGACAGTGTAGACGCTCATTATTTAAGCAATCGCAATGATTATAAACGTGTAGCCCTTTCTCAGATTTTAGTGGATGACTTGACAAATGCTCTAAAAGTAACTTATGCAATTCGAGAGTCAAATGCTTCTTTTTGTACTTTAGCGCTCTTACACTCAAAGGGTAAGAAGTCAAAAGAAAATGGTGGCTTTGTTGGTATTCGCTTTCTAAAAGAACTAATGCCGGAAATTGCACAGGCTATTGCTGAAGCAAAAGAAGGCGAGGTGATTGAACCTGTGCAAACGAAACTTGGTTATCACATCCTGAGAATTGAAAAATGGTTCCCTGCTGAACTAAGTGAAATCAGAGAGCAAGTCTTGGAATCCCTCTTTCTAGCTTGGCTACAAGCAAATAGCGCCTCTGCTTTGCGTGCTGAGTAATCTTAATAAGATGGTCAAACTATCTTAGATTTTTGATTGAAAAAAATCGAAAATTGAGTAGCAATGTTTGACCTTAGATTAGTTAGGCAAAAAGCTGTTTAGTGTAACTCCTGTTAGCACAATTTTTTTGCACTTTCTACTTTACCTACATCTATGTCAAGCTAGATGTAGGTTTTCTATCGAGAATTTCAAATATTTATCTTCAAACAAAACTTATTATATTTTGTTTACTTGCTCTGGATTAGATAGGCTGATTTCAGCAGCTTAGCCCAGGATAGCTTACCAAGCATGTTGAGTATAGTTACTTAAATTTACAAAGATACTAGTTAATTTGAGAAAAACTCAGAACATAATTACTGTACTTATGTTTATTTTATATGGTTCTAATTGTTGTAATTACAATTTGAAATGATTTAAATTTTAATAAAAGATAGCTACCTTGTTTTATACGCAGAGATTGCCGACGATGGTAACAAGAGGGAAAGCAGCTTGTAGGCAATGCCTACAAGTTATTAAAGAGAACCACAACCAGTTTGAACTAACGTGTCGGCTAGCAACACTAAATGTAATGTAAGGAGAGAATTATGTCCTTAGAAAACGTTATAGCCTTTTATGAAAGGTTAGGAAACGATGAAGTTTTTCGCGCTCAAATTCAAGAAGTTAAAAACAAGGATGAATGTAGCCAAATTGTCAAAGATAATGGCTACAATTTTACTCAAGAAGAGTTTGAAGAATTTACTGCCCAGGTGTTAGAGTCAGACACTAATGATAGTGAACTCCAAGATTTAGATGAAAAAGAATTGGCAGCTGTTTTTGGCGGGATTGCTGTACAGCCACTTTATGGAGTTCCTCGACTACCGATTAAATGGCCGCCTACTTATCCTCAGCCTATATATGGAATTGTCAGAGCAGAATAAAACTTTTGCCAGTTGAAGCCATAAGCTGAAGTTTTTTGGGGCGGATTTATTTGTACCGTCCCAATCTAAATAAATTAGTTAAGGGTATTACAATGACCTACCGTCGAATTAGTTATGCAGTGTGGGAAATCACGCTCAAGTGCAATCTAGCCTGTCAGCACTGCGGTTCTCGTGCTGGTCATACACGGGCAAAAGAACTTTCCACAGAAGAAGCCCTCGATCTAGTCAAACAACTAGCAGAAGTTGGAATTACAGAAGTTACCCTAATTGGAGGTGAAGCTTTTCTGCGTCCTGATTGGCTGGAAATTGCCTCTGCTATTACCTCTGCTGGAATGCTTTGCGGTATGACAACTGGGGGTTTTGGTATTTCCTTGGACACAGCACGCCGGATGAAAGCAGCTGGAATTAGCGTGGTTTCTGTCTCTGTCGATGGCTTAGAAGCGACACACGATCGCCTGCGTGGTAAAAACGGTTCCTGGCAATGGGCGTTTAAAACCATGAGTCATCTTAAGGAAGCAGGTATTCCCTTTGGTTGCAATACTCAAATCAATCGCCTATCTGCACCAGAATTTCCTCTTATATACGAGCATATCCGCGATGCTGGCGTTTTTGCTTGGCAGATCCAGTTAACTGTACCGATGGGTAATGCAGCAGATAATAGCGAAATTCTTCTGCAACCCTATGAACTACTAGATGTATACCCCATGATTGCTCGTGTTGCTCAAAGAGCAAGTCGTGAAGGAGTGCAGGTTCAGCCAGGAAATAATATCGGCTATTATGGTCCCTACGAAAGACTGCTACGAGGAGGAGATACTTGGTCTTTTTGGCAGGGGTGCAATGCGGGACTGTCTACTTTGGGTATTGAGGCAGATGGTGCGATTAAAGGTTGTCCCTCACTGCCTACTTCTGCCTACACCGGAGGTAATATCCGCGACTATTCATTGCGGACAATTGTTGAAGAAACTGAGGAACTGCGGTTTAATTTGGGGTCTGGTACTCCCAAAGGGACAGAACATTTGTGGGGTTTCTGCAAGACTTGCGAATTTGCCCAACTCTGTCGTGGTGGTTGTAGTTGGACTGCTCACGTCTTCTTTAACAAGCGAGGTAACAATCCTTACTGCCATCACCGCGCCCTGACGCAAGCAAAACGCGGTATTCGCGAACGAGTGTTTCAAAAAGCAGGGGCGGAGGGGAAACCTTTTGATAATGGAGAGTTTACTTTAATCGAGGAACCAATTAATAGTCCTTTGCCAGAAAACGAGCCGCTCCAGTTTAGTAGCGATCGCATTCAATGGTCAGAAAGTTGGAAAGAGAAAGCAAATTCAGTACCATTTTTGGCTGTTTGAAGTTGTTAAAGCGTTTGGTTGTAGCAGTTTTATGAATGATATCTCTACTGATTTTATCCCTGAAGAAAATACGACTGTTGCTGAGTCTAAGATTCAAGTAGACTCTAGAGCGCCTTTGTTACCTCGGTCTGCATGGAATAGTCACTTAGCCTATTTGAAAGTTGTTTTTAAAGCCAAGAAGGCTTTAGACAGAATCGAGAAAGAAAATGATTCAAGCTTTTAATGAATTAAAGACCGTGAAAAGGTAGAGGTTGATTGTAATTTTTGGTACATAAATGCCGCGATCGCTAAGAGGCAAGCAGAGGACGTTGGGATGTAACTATTCTTAACTTGAAGAGTAATCATATTGTTGGCTTTTTGTTTATTGTGATTGGTTATGGACTGTAGTTCGCTCGACTGTTCCTCTGTGGAGGCAATACCAAATGATTACTAGCCCGAAGAATTGGGGCAGTCAATTGGCACTAGCAAGTTGCGTAATTATTGGGGGAGCGATCGCTGCTGGGGAAAATTGCGCCTATGCCCAAATTACCCCTGATACTACACTAGGTAGTGAAAATTCTACAGTTACATCAATAGGCACAGTTGACGCGATCGATGGTGGCGCAACCAGAGGCGCTAACCTGTTCCACAGTTTTCAAGAATTTAATGTCGGTGAAGGGCGAGCGGCTTATTTCAATAACCCAGCTGGAATTGAAAATATCCTGACTAGGGTAACAGGGGCTAATCCCTCTAATATTTTTGGAACACTTGGTGTGTCGGGGGGTAGTGCTAACCTGTTTCTAATCAACCCCAGAGGCATTATCTTTGGAGCGAACGCCCGTTTAGATGTTGGGGGATCGTTTGTTGGGACAACAGCTAATGCAATTGGATTTGGCGATCGAGGTTTTTTTAGTGCTACTGATAAAAATATCCCTTCACCGTTGTTGACTATTAATCCTTCAGCATTGCTGTTTAATCAGATTAATCAAAACGCTGCAATTCAAAATAACTCAATTGCACCCGCAGGAGCAGATCCAGCAGGCTTAAACGCATTAGGTTTACGAGTACCAGATGGTAAGAACTTACTGCTGGTGGGTGGTAACGTCAGCATAAACGGGGGACGATTAAATGCTAATGGTGGACGAGTTGAGTTAGGAGGGTTGGGTGAACCTGGTACTGTCTTGCTGGGTGTAGATGGCGATAATCTCAGCTTGAGATTTCCTGAAAATGTTGCGCGAGCTGAGGTATCCCTTACTGATCGAGCAGGTATATATGTAGCTGGGGCTGGTGGCGGTAATATTGCAGTCAATGCCAGGAATCTAGAGATTTTGGGAGGAAGTATTTTAAGCGGTGGTATTGGGCGAGGTTTGGGGACACCTGAAACTGTTGCAGGAGATATTACGCTCAATGCTACTGGGGAAATCAAAGTTGCAGGCACTGGGAGCATAGTTGGCAATCAAGTGCGTTTGGGGTCAAAAGGTAATGGGGGTAATATTACTATCGATTCTGGTTCTTTCTCGTTACGAGATGGCGCTCAACTTTCTGCCTCAACTTATGGACAAGGGAATGCGGGAAATGTGACAATGTGGGCACTCGATGCTGTTTCCCTTGCAGATGCTGAGATCCTCAGCACGGTGGAAGCAGGGGGTGTCGGTAAGGGTGGTAATATCAACATCAATGCTACAAAAGTGTCACTAATTGATGGCGCTCAACTGCAAACTGCCACTCTTAGTGCATCTGATACCCAGTCAGCAGGACGGGGAGATGCGGGGAATGTCAATATTAATGTTACTGGGTCAGTTGATATTGCTGGGGAGAAAAATGGTTTTGTTAGTGGGATTTTCAGTACGGTGGAAACAGGGACAGTTGGCAATGGGGGCAATATTAGTATCGATTCTGGTTTTTTGTCATTACGCGATGGCGCTCAACTTGTAGCCTCAACATATGGACAAGGGAATGCGGGGAATGTGACGGTGCGTGCAACAGATGCTGTTTCCCTCGCTAGTAATGCTTACATCTTCAGTACGGTGCAAGCTTCTGGTGTAGGTAAAGGTGGCAATATCGACATCAATGCTGCAACACTATCATTAATTGATGGCGCTCAACTGCTAACCTTTACTCGTGAAGCATCTGATATCCAGCCAGCAGGACAGGGTGATGCAGGGAATGTCAATGTGAATGTTACTGGGAAAGTTGATATTGCTGGGGAGAAAAATGGTTTTATTAGTGGGATTGGCAGCTTTGTGGACACCGGGACAGTTGGCAATGGGGGTAATATTACTATCGATTCTGGTTCCTTCTCGTTACGCGATGGCGCTCGACTTTCTGCCTCAACAGGGGGACAAGGGAATGCAGGCAGAATCAAAGTTAATGCTGCTGATTTTTTCACCATCTCTGGCAAAAGTTCTAACTTGAACAGTGGCTTGTCCGTTTTCTCTGGAAGTACGACGGGCACTGCTGGAGATATTATCGTCACCTCACCTAGAGTTACCCTAGACAACACTGGCACGCTCAACGCCGAATCTGCATCGGGTAACGGTGGCGACATCAACTTACAAACTGATTTACTCCTTCTGCGTCGTGGCGCTCAAATTTCTACCACCGCAGGCATGGCACAAGCTGGTGGTAATGGTGGCAATATTAATATTGATGCTTCTCAGGGCTTCATCGTCGCTGTACCTAGTGAAAATAGCGACATCAGTGCCAATGCCTTTCAAGGACGGGGAGGAAATATCGCGATCGATTCCTCTGGCATTTATGGACTAGAGTACCGTTCACAGCTAACTCCAGAAAATGATATTACCGCAAGTTCTGAGTTTGGGATAAACGGCACTGTACAAATCAACACGCCAGGTATTGAATTTAATAGTGGGCTAATCAACCTGCCAGTCCAACTAGTTGAAGCTAGAGTAGCACAAACTTGTACTCCAAGTGGAAATCAAGCACAAAGCGAATTTGTCGTCACTGGTCGCGGTGGCTTACCCCAAAATCCAGGGGAAGCTCTAAGCACTGATGCCGTGCAGGTAGATTTAGTTACTCTTAACCCCCAAGTCGATCGCCCCTCTACTTCATCTCTTCCGACCAATTCCACTAACTCAACATTAACTCCGATTATAGAAGCTCAAGGCTGGGCGATCGCTGCAAATGGTGATGTGGTGCTTACAGCCTCTGCCACTAGTACACCTCATAGTTCTAGGCAATCCCCTACCAATTGCCACGCCCCTAAAACTTCGTCATAAACTGCGCGTACTGAATTTATAGCAAAAGTATTCTTTAACAATGCCTCATATTACTTTGAAATCAGCAGAAAAGAGATTTTCATCGATCGCTGTGAGCGATCGCCGACTGACTTTACTGTGAAATACTCCCATGTGAAGCTAAACTTACAATTTTACGATGACTGCACAAGGTAATTTAACGTTTGAAACATATCTCCAAGTATTTTGTTTTTTATTTTCCTTAATAAAGGATTTAACTCAGTCTGAAGGATGTAAGCTAGACAATTGAAACATACTTAGATAATTTTCTTATACTAACTCTAGAGTTTATGTTTTTTCCGTGACAGACTCCAACAAGCAAACGCTCGTGTCTAAAAAAATGCAATAGACGTAGAAAAAATACTGATATAAGTTTATGTACTCATCGATCGAATTTATTTTAGGTATAAAATTTTCAAAAGATTACAGTTGTTAAGTAAGTTCAAATAAATAATAATTGCGCTCGCAGCTACTTTCTCGGCAACACTTTAATGAAAGCCATTGAATTTACCGAGCCTCAATCAAAGCTGAATTCTTTAACTAGTTTATAAGCGAATAAATACCAATCGCACTCGTTCATAACTGACTGTAGCTATCTATAAATTTGATTTCTATTTAATCGAATTGATGACAGTGGTGAACTCAACTACTTCTGCTGATAAGGAGGCAAATTCACCAAATGAATATTAGCTGGAGGAGTTGGAGTTGGCATTTAGGACTAGCAAGTTTTTTAACGACTGGAGGAGCGATCGCTGCTGGGGAAAATTGCGCCTATGCCCAAATTACCCCTGATACTACACTAGGTAGTGAAAATTCTACAGTTACATCAACAGGCACAGTTGACGCGATCGATGGTGGCGCAACCAGAGGCGCTAACCTGTTCCACAGTTTTCAAGAATTTAATGTCGGTGAAGGGCGAGCGGCTTATTTCAATAACCCAGCTGGAATTGAAAATATCCTGACTAGGGTAACAGGGGCTAATCCCTCTAATATTTTTGGAACACTTGGTGTGTCGGGGGGTAGTGCTAACCTGTTTCTAATCAACCCCAGAGGCATTATCTTTGGAGCGAACGCCCGTTTAGATGTTGGGGGATCGTTTGTTGGGACAACAGCTAATGCAATTGGATTTGGCGATCGAGGTTTTTTCAGTGCTTCAAATCCAGAAACTGCTTCATCCCTGCTGACAGTCAATCCTTCCGCCTTACTATTCAATCAAATCAAAACCGCATCCATCGAAAATAACTCAGTTGCTCCCTCCGGCTTAAATCCATCTTCTCAGTTTACTGCTGGGGGTTTACGTGTACCAGATGGCAAGAATTTGCTGTTGGTAGGCGGTGATATCAATATGAATGGTGGAGGATTGTATGCTTTTGGTGGGCGAGTCGAGTTAGGTGGGTTAGCAGGTGCGGGAACAGTTGGGTTGAATGGAGATGGTAATAATCTAAGTTTGAGTTTTCCCAATAATGTAGAGAGAAGTAATGTTTTCCTTAGCAATGGCACGAGAGTAAGAGTTACTGCTAGTGATGGTGGTAGTATCGCAGTTAATGCCCGAAATTTAGAGATGACAGGAAGGAGTTTCCTGCTTGCAGGTATAGAGAGTGGACTGGGTTCTAATAATAGTAAGGCCGGAAATATCGATATTAATGCAACCGGAACAATAAACCTTAACAGTGATAGTTCCATTGCTAATCAGATGTTAGTAGAAGCAAGCGGACAGGGAGGAAATGTCAATATTAGTGCAAGCAAGTTACAGGTTGAGGGTGGAGCACAGGTGGGTGCTGGTACATTTGGTGAGGGCAAGGGGGGGAATTTGACCGTTGATGCCCAATATGTACAAGTAATTGGTGCATCAGCGGATGGTCAGATTAGCGGCTTGAGTGCTTCTGCAGGGCGAAACTCAACAGGGGATGCGGGTGATTTGACGATTAAGACTAATACCTTACTATTGCGAGATGGAGCACAGGTCAGTGCTATTACATCTGGTAAGGGCAAGGGGGGAAAATTGACCGTTAATGCCCAAGATGTGCAACTGATTGGGACAGGCGCTGATAGTCGGTTTCCCAGTGGCTTAAGTACTTCCGCACAGCCAAACTCAACAGGGGATGCGGGTGATTTGACGATTAAGACTAATACCTTACTATTGCGAGATGGGGCACAGGTCAGTGCTAGTACATTTGGTACGGGCAAGGGAGGAAATTTAAGGGTTGATGCCCAAGATGTACAACTGATTGGTAGAAGCGCTGATAATCGGTTTGCCAGTAGTTTGGCTGCTTCCGCCGAGCGAAACTCAACAAAGGATGCAGGTGATTTGACGATAAAAACTAATACCTTGCTAGTGCGAGATGGAGCACAGGTGAGTGCTGGTACATTTGGTGCGGGCAAGGGGGGTAATTTAAGGGTTGATGCCCAAAATATACAACTGATTGGTATTAGCGCCGATAGTCGGGTTGCCAGTAGTTTGTTTGCTTCCGCCGAGCGAAACTCAACAGGGGATGCGGGTGATTTGACGATCGACACTAATACCTTGCTAGTGCGAGATGGGGCACAGGTGAGTGCTAGTACATTTGGTGCGGGCAAGGGGGGTAATTTAAGGGTTGATGCCCAAAATATACAACTGATTGGTAGAAGCGCTGATAATCAGTTTGTCAGTAGATTGGCTGCTTCTGCAGGGCGAAACTCAATAGGGAATGCAGGTGATTTGACGATCGACACTAATACTTTGCTAGTTCAAAATGGAGCACAGGTGAGTGTTAGTACATTTGGTGCGGGCAAGGGGGGTAATTTGACCGTTGATGCTCAAAACGTGCAACTAATTGGGACAGGCGCTGATAGTCAGGTTCCCAGTGGCTTGTTTGCTTCCACAGCACGAAACTCAACAGGGAATGCAGGTGATTTGACGATGAAAACTGATACCTTGCTAGTTCAAGATGGAGCTGCAGTAGGTGTGCAGAGTCTGGGAACAGGAACCGCAGGCACCATGACATTAAATGCTCGCTCTATCCGTTTAAACAACGATGGCTTACTCAGCGCTAATACACGCAGCGCTCAAGTTGACCCTAACTCTGAGCAGGCGACAATTAACATTAACTCACAAGATTTGATCATGAGTCGCAATAGCAACATCTTCACCAACGCAACAGGAGAAAATGTCATCGGCGGCAACATTAACATTGACACCGATTTCCTAATTGCTTTTGAAAATAGTGACATCAGCGCCAATTCTGCTAACTTCCGAGGCGGAAATGTACGAATCAATGCCCAAGGTATCTTTGGTACACAGTTTCGAGATCGGGCAGACGATCGCACCAGTGACATCACTGCTACTGGAGCAAGTCCTGAGTTCAGTGGTACCGTAGAACTGAATACACTCGACACTGACCCTAATAGTGGCTTGGTTGAACTGCCAACAGTACCAGTTGATACCGAGGTGGCGCAGGCTTGTACTCCAGGTGGAAGTCAACAGCAGAGCGAATTTATTATCACTGGTCGCGGCGGCTTGCCCCAAAATCCAGGTGAAACTCTCAGCACTGATGCCGTGCAGGTAAATTTAGTTACTCTCATCCCTAAAGCAGATCGCCCCTCTACTCCATCTGTTTCGAGCAATTCTACCAACTCAACACCAACTCCAATTGTAGAAGCTCAAAGCTGGGCAATTGATGCTAATAATAACGTGGTTCTTACAGCGAATGCATCCACTACCACGTCTCATAATTCCTGGCAGAAAACAGCTAATTGCAAAAGCTGAATTAGAAACTAGAAGAAAGACGCTGTGCGGAGCGGGGCTAGTAGAACATGGCAAGAAAAAAATCTAGACTACGGAGAATCAAACGCCTCTTAAGCATACTGCTGCTTTTGGCTATGTTCTTGGGCGCGGGGTTATTACCTCCCACCTACGCCTTCATGACTGCGGAAACCCCTATTACACAAGGCTTAACCGACATCCAAAAGTTGGTGGAACAGGGAAAAAAATTCTATGAAGCCGAACGGTTTGCTCAAGCGGCTGCGACATGGCAACAAGCAGTAGCTGCATTCAAAGCTAGTGGCGATGAATTGGGACAAGCCATGACACTGGGCAATTTATCATTAGCTTATCAGCAACTCGGACAGTGGACGCAGGCAGAAAGCGCGATCGCCTCTAGTTTAAAATTATTGGGATATCCCGAAAAGGACAGAGAGGCAGAGGGGCAGAGGGGCAGAGGGGAAATTCCAATTCAAAATTTAGAGATTCTGGCTCAAGTTTTAGATATCCAAGGTCGCTTGCAACTGGCTCAAAGCAAAGCTGAAGCTGCCCTAAATACTTGGCGAGGAGCTGCTGAAATTTATACAAAAATAGGCGATCGCAACGCAATTATTCGTAATCAAATTAATCAAGCACAGGCTTTGCAAGCATTGGGGCTTTATCGTCAAGCCCAAAAGACGCTAGATGAGAGTACCGAGCTTTTGCAAAAACAACCAGACTCGCTGCTGAAGGTGACAGGACTGCGTAGCCTTGGTAACGTCCTACGTGTCACGGGCAATCTAGAAAAATCTCAACAAACATTGCAACAGAGCCTAAAAATAGCTTCCGAGTTGTCAGATTCTCAAGCGATCGCCGACGTTCTACTGAGTTTAGGCAATACAGCCCGCGCCGAGCGGGATACTCAAGCAGCGATAGGTTACTATCAACAAGCTGCTAATGCTACCAACTCACCAATTACTCGGATCAACGCGCAAACCAATCAACTGAGACTGCTGCTAGGAACTCAACAAATTGGTGCTGTTAAGGCATTATTGCCCCAAATTCAAACTCAAATGAGCGACTTGCCCCTTAGCCGGACGGCAATCTATGCCAGAATCAACCTAGCTGAAAGCTTAATGCAATTCAATCAAAAGATCGCCACAGATAGCCCCTCATGGCTGGATATTGCTCAAATCCTGTCAACTACCGTACAGCAGGCAAAAAGCTTGCAAGATGGGCGCACCCAGTCTTACGCTCTTGGTGTCTTGGGGCATCTATACGAACAAACCCAACAGTGGTCTGATGCCCAAAACCTGACCCAACAAGCCCTATTTCTCGCTCAAACTATTGATGCTAGGGATATCGCCTATCGTTGGGAATGGCAGCTAGGGCGTTTGCTCAAAGCTAGAGGAGATATTCTAGGAGCGATCGCGGCATATGATCGAGCCGTCAAGTCCCTCCAGTCTCTGCGCTACGATCTAGTGGCGAT
The DNA here is from genome assembly GCF_032860985.1 of Chroococcidiopsis sp. SAG 2025. Classification (GTDB taxonomy): domain Bacteria; phylum Cyanobacteriota; class Cyanobacteriia; order Cyanobacteriales; family Chroococcidiopsidaceae; genus Chroococcidiopsis. The sequence goes on along the minus strand of NZ_JAOCNC010000011.1, from coordinate 32,311 downwards.
CGCTCCTGACGTGCAGTTCGACTTTCGCGATCGAGTGGAACCAGTTTATCGACAACTCGTCGGATTGCTGTTGCAGCCGCAGGAAAACCCAACCAGTCAAGCAAATCTTCAAAAAGCCCGCGAAACCATTGAATCTCTGCAATTAGCAGAATTGGATAACTTCTTTCGAGAAGCCTGTTTGGATACTGTGTCTCAGATCGATCGAGTTATCGACCAAAAAGACCAAACAGCCGCAGCTATCTATCCAATTATTCTACCCGACCGACTAGAGGTTATTCTCAAGTTGCCTCAAAAGCCCGTGCTGCACTACACGGCTGCTGTGGCTCAACCTCAAGTGGAAAAGACATTGGATGCACTTAGGCAAAACCTCATAGAACCCGATACGCCGATCGAAGCTAAGTCCTTATCCCAACAAATCTATAACTGGTTAATTCAACCAGCCGCCAATGACTTAGCCCAAAGTCAAATCAAAACACTAGTATTCGTGCTAGATGGTGCCTTGCGGAATGTCCCGATGGCGGCTCTTTACGACGGTAAACAGTATCTAATTGAAAAATATGGCATTGCGATCGCTCCTGGGCTGCAACTGATTAATCCTCAACCATTGCAAGAGGAAAAATTAGAGGCAATAGCCGCCGGATTGTCTCAACCACGTCAAGGATTTTCTGCCTTACCCAACGTCAAGTTGGAACTAGCAGCAATTCGTACAGAAATACCGAGTAACGTCCTGCTGAACAACGAATTTACCAGCACGGCTCTGCAAAACCAAATTAATTCTCTGCCTTTTCCTGTCGTTCATCTAGCAACGCACGGACAGTTCAGTTCCAAGGCGGAGGAGACATTTATTGTCGCTTGGGATAAGCGCATATACGTCAATGAGCTGGATAACTTAGTCCGAAATCGAGAGCAAAACAGACCTGATGCCGTTGAATTGCTCGTCTTGAGTGCCTGTGAAACGGCTGCCGGAGATAAGCGGGCTGCCTTGGGAATTGCTGGTGTAGCTGTACGGGCGGGGGCGCGTAGTACAGTTGCTTCCTTATGGAGTTTAAACGACGAGTCCACCGCAGCGCTCATGAGTGAATTCTACCGAGAGTTAGCAGATCGATCGCTAACTAAAGCCGAAGCACTTCGTCGCGCCCAATTGTCCCTTTTACAAAATCCTAAATATCAACGTCCCCTGTTCTGGGCACCCTACGTTTTATTGGGGAATTGGCTGTAGCAGGTGAGCGGGTGAGCAGGTGTGCAGGTGAGCGGGTGGGCTGGTGAGCGGGTGTGCGAGTGGGTAGTGAGTTCTAGTGTTTCATTAGCCAAGGTGTTGGGTTATTAGTCATGTTGACTAAGCTGCCTATAACTTGGTTATAAGTTCCATAAAGTTCTCTACCCACTTCAACATCTAAGTAGTTGCACTTAACAGCAAACTCGATCCAAGTTTGCGTTTCAGCAGCTTCTGCTTCAGAGTCAATCAGCTTAGCAATAAAAGCAGCCTCGTAACGCCGTTTTCGCCAAGCCTCAGCCATATTTGCACAAACAGAACGTGAAGACCGACGAATCTGGTCAGTTAGCGAATACTTTTCCTCTACAGGAAACTTTTTAGATAACTCAAAGATCTGCATAGCTCCATCGAAAGCCGTTTGATACACTCTTAAATCTTTGTGACTTCTAACTGGTTGCTTTTCCATATCTTTAACTCACCTGCTCACCCGCACACCTACCCACCTGCTCACCTGCTTTCTTCACCGAGGAGTACAGCAATCTACAATTGGTTCGGTTGCCAGCTCGTTCAACCCAACCACTTGCAAAAGCTCTGCCCAAGCAGGATCTTTTGAATTGCGACGGCGCAGTTGGGCTGCAGCACTCAGAGCATCAAACCAAAGACCATTAGCTGCATAAAGAGCAACGCGATCGCGTGGCATAGCTTTCTCCAATTGACTCTTGAGGGCGGGGTCGAGTGCATTTATTTGAATCCACCCATCCACAAAAGCAGGTGGCTCATGCTCCCTACAGTAAATCTTTAAAAACCAACGATATTGCTGACCGACCAAAAGCGGCGGTGCTGTTTTCGGAAGGGAGAGACTGATAATTCCTGGTGTTTGGGGCAACACGACATCAGTTTGATAAACTAACTCACCATCCTTGTCCCGCAATACAAACTTAGCTGGAGCGGGTGCTACATAAGAAGCGTAGAACCAAAAAGTAGGAGCAGCATCAATTGTCGTGCCTAAAACTAATGCCGAATCAGAATACATTGGTACTATTGCTGTGAGCTGCTGTTTTTGGGGATCGGTCGGCAGCTGTCGAGCTACATTCTCGCAACCACGGCTTCCTGCTTCCGATCGCTGACCTGGTTCCCCGATGTCTGGTGGCGGAGGTGGTGCAGCAAAAGTCAACGAGCCATTTAGTTTTCTACTGAGGTTTAGAGTCGGGTTTTGCCCAGTCAGTAGAAAGTTTACAGGCTGTGCTTGCACTTGCGTGCAGCTAAGGACTGCACAACTCATAGCGAGGGTAAGTTTAATCTTTTGCAAGGGCAACATAATTATTAGTTATGCCAGTAGTCATACCCAACCGACACAACTTACTACGTAGGACTGAAAAGATTTATGCACTCTCAATTTTCAAGTTAGCGCCACAATTTAACCGCTCGGATTTTCACATCAGGATACTAGCAATTGGCTCGCTCGGAGTCATCTTTTCAACCTCCCTGGAGACTCTCGCCTGACCGCGAAGCGCTCTTGCGGCGAGAGGAAAGGGAGGACAGGATCTTTGTATCCTGCTAGATTTTTGGGCATGGGATGAACTAGAATACTCCCATGACTCAATCTCTGTCTGTATCTTGCAAGCTTGAAGTCCCCGAAAAGATGCGCCCATGTATGACGCGCACCTTTGAGGAATTTGCTAATGCCTGTAATCAAATACTGGCAGTAGCGAAAACCGAAGATTGTTGGAATACGACTAAGTTGCACCACCTGACGTATTATGCGGTTAAATCTAGCACTGGCTTGAAAGCTAACCATGTCTGTCAAGCTATTCGTCGGGTAATTGACAACAGTAAGGCGACTCGCAAGATTAAGAAGTTCCGCCCTACTAGCGTCTCTTTGGATGCTAGAACCTTTGTCTTCTACGAAGACGAGTGGAAAGTGGGAGTTACTTTGATTTCTGGTCGGGTTAATTTCAACTTGTCGATCGGTAATTACCAAAGAGCCTTGCTCAAGGGACAGACTCCTACGAGTGCGGTATTGGTTCAACACAATGACGGTAGTTACTACATCAATATAGTTGTGGAGTTGCCGAGTGAGCCAACGGGTAAAACACCAAAGGTAATCGGTATTGACTTGGGCAGACGGGACATTGCTACTACCAGCACCAACAAGGCTTGGAATGGCAGTCAATTGCAAGCAGTTAGAGATAGGTACAGCAGAGTAAGAAGCAACGTTCAACGCAAACGCACGCGCAGTTCCAGAAAACTGTTGCGAAGGCTCTCTGGCAGAGAACGTAGGTTTCAGAGACATATCAATCACGTTATTAGTAAAGAGTTGGTAACGGAAGCTAAAATCTTGGGTGCGGCATTGGCTTTTGAAGACTTGGCAAACATCCGAGAAAGCTTGAACAAAAAGCCGAGAAACAAACAGGAGCGTCGTAGGACGAATAACTGGGCTTTCTACAGCCTTCGTTTGTATACCCAGTACAAAGCTACTATTGCCGGAGTGCCTATTGTTTTTGTTCCCGCCGCTTATACGAGTAAGACCTGCTCCCGATGTCACGCCATTGGCGACAGAAACGGCAAGAAATTTAGCTGTAAGCGGTGTGGTTTGGAGCATATAGATTCAGACTACAATGCGGCACTAAATATTGCTGCTCTTGGGGTGTCAGTAAATACGCCCGAAATTCGAGGGATTGCTTGCCAGTTGGAAGGACAGCTATCGTTGTTGCCTATTGGCGGTGAGATCTTGGATAAAGCTCCCGCTTGAATCTCGAAGAGATTAAGCGGCGAGTAGTTTACGCCTGTTTCGTTGCCGAAAACAGTTGCCGCTGCTCTTGTAAGACAAGGTAGAGCGTCATAGCGCTGCTAGTAACTACTAAAACCAAGGCTGACGGTACTAGGGGAACCCAATAACCAGAACCCAAAAGAACCAAGCAAACAACGCACAAGACTAAAAGCGCACCTCCAACTGCCAAGATTGCGTACAGTTGAAACCGACAGACAAGGGCGATCGCAGCTCCAACTAAAGACCAACCCCAAATCCATAACACTTCACCCCAAATAGACCACACTGAAATTAAAGGTCGCCCATCTTTAACCGCGCTGACGATCTGACTGACCATTTGCGCTTGTACGATTACCCCTGGCATTTCTTGATAAAATCCTGGCTGGGGACTGTAAGGAGTGGGAATATAATCGTGAGCGCTTTGGGCAGTGACACCGATGAGGACGATTCGATCCTTCACTTCTTCAGGCTTCACCTCACCTTGAAGAACTTGACCGAGCGTGACTGTTGGCGCAATTTCTAAAGGAGAATGGCGGTAAGAGCGGTAGTTGAGCAAGATTTGATAGCCCCATGCATCCACTTGTTGATAGCCACCCATACGCGATCGCAAACGTGGGAAAACGACATTGCCTAATACCAAATCTCCAGCGGCGTTATACTTGGCAGAAATGCCCGATTGCTCCAGGTAATGAAACGCTAGTTGGGCGCTCAGAGCGTAGGGTGCGGTACAAGGCGATGTCGGAGCTGGTTTCATTGCTAATAAATGGCGACGCAAAACGCCATCTGGGTCTTGGATCGCATCGCTAAACCCAAGCTGCGCGATCGGAACTTCGGGAGGGGGTGCAGTTCCAGGGTGGTTTTTAGCGCGATCGCTGGCTTTGCAAATCGCAAAGAAGTTAGATTCGCGCAGGCGAGCGGCTAAAGAATCCCGATTGGATTTGACTGGAAAATCGCGATAGATATCTAAACCAACAGTTCGCGCTTGAAATTGTTTGAGTTTCTCTAATAGTCGTGCTAAGGCTAGATCTGATATTGACCCAGTTCGTTGCTTTTGCTCTGGAAGTTGAAAATCATCTTCCGTGACAGTCACGATTAACAGACGCGAATCTTGCTTTGTATCTGGACGCGATCGCATCAAGCTGTCGTAAGTTTGCAATTCCCACGTTTGCAATCCACCCAGTAGCCGCACTCCCAGTACGCTAGCTGTTATTGCCACGCTCAGAAGCAGCACGGTTTTCAGGTGGCGGCTATTCAGTGGTTTTGGCGCAAACGGAGTTATCGACCCAAAAGCAGCATTTTGACAAATGACTGGCAACCAACTAGCACAAGGAAACTTCACCTCCAAATCCTCTTTTAACCGCGCTCGCGCTTGCCGCACTGCTAGATAAAGCGATTTACTGCGCGTTAAAGCTGCCAGCAGGTACTTTAAGAACCTTTGCGCTACTAAGTCAGGCACGGGTTCTCGCATCACAATGACTTGCGGGATTTGAGCTGCTTGTAACTGGACTGCTAATCCCAATCCATCACAAGAGTTGAAAATTGCTAAATGTAATCCGTTAGCAACGGCATGACTCAAAGCCTGCCTAAATTCTGCAATTGTTAAGCTGTCTTGCTCGTTTATGTAAATCCGACCAGTTTCTCCCTCGGTTCTGCTATGACCCGCAAAGAAAAGAATATCCCAAGATTGGTTCCACAAACGATCTTTAATTTCTTGGCTTTGCGGTTTTACTAGAAAAGTTGTTTTAGCATTAGGTAAACTTTCTAGCAACTGCCGATCTTCTGTGAGATCGATCCCTGTATTATTGCCCAAAATTGCCAAAATTCTCACAGACTTTTGTCGAGTTAGCTTCTTTGGCGGCAGTGATTCGTATTCTGGAAAACTCAAGGCGACTTCCACCAGGGGCGACTGCTCGACTAAATCCCACAGCAACCAGGGAATCTGTTGCAATTGAATCCAACGAGTGCTGATGAGCAATTGCACCTCGTCTTTAGGAAACTTCAGATGTGGCAGTAAATTATCTCGGACAGAACGAAAAGACTCTGATAGCAACCAAGAATTCAGTTGCGTTCGCAGTTGGGCTTCTAGTTGGCGACAATCTTCGTACCGTTGGCTGATGGAGCCATCGTAGACGATCTGTTTTGCTTTGATGCGAACCGACTTGCCCAAGCTGCGGTAAGTTGAATGCCAGCAATCGTAGGTTGCTAGTAGATCGAGGGCTGGAGGTAGCTGCGCTGTAACTTCTGTAAAAGGACGAGCGTTCTGTTCGCCGATTTCCAGCGTCACCCGAACTCCTCGTTCTAAATTGCCATCTAGCTTTAAGACAACTAATTTACTCACTGTCCGCGTGCCTTTACCAGCATTTTGATGCTGCTAATTAAATGACAAAATCCTCGATCGCGATCGCCTCTCCCAAAGCTAGCTTAACGCTAAAATCTTCTCCTGGTTCGCCACTGAATCGCAATTGAATATTCTTATTAGTATTCCTAGAAGAGGCTTCCATCACAGCCGCTCCTGCAAAATCCAGCACTGATACCTGAAGATTTGGTGGTAGATAAGTCTGTCCGCTCGTTGGATAAACTTCTACAATAATATCTGTTAACTGCAAGTTTTCTGGATGAAGGGCAACGACTAGAACCACCGATTGAGCGATCGTCTGTCTGCCTAAGTCGATCTGCTTGCCCCTACTCGCACTAGCACTTCTTGCATTCCATACTGGCTCGGCTAGTTGAAGATCTAAAACAGTTGAAATTTCCTGCCAACCCGCCTCAAATATATTCTCTAACCATTGTTTCAAATTAACCCGATTTCTGGATAGAGTAGGCAATTGAGTAGTTGATTCGACTTGTTTAACTTGAGAAAGATTTTCTAAATAGTCTAGTAAATCTTCCAAAGGCTGTAATTGAACGAGCGGTAATACATCTGATGTTACCTGCTGGACAAATCCTAGAATTGTCGCTTCTCTAAATGATTCGTGAATTTGCACGATAACATAACCAATTCGGTTGGACTGGACTTCAGGCGGCACGTAAACAAATTGTGCATTTGCTAATACCGGACGGCATTCTAACTCACCCAAATTTTTCAAGCACAGAGCGGCTGTATCCGTCAGCGTCTGTTGCACGGGATTCCAACTGTAGCTGTTCTCCAGGTTGGTTTCAAATCCCATGCATTCTAGATAGAAATTTACAAAAGATACAGCCAAGGTGTTGAGACGAACTTGTTCGCCTTTTTCGGGTGTAGCTTGCTGTCTGTAGAACCGTTCGGCTCGCTCTCGCTCTTTTGGAGATATAGGTGCTGTGAAGGTGGAAAGAACTCTCATGGCGTTCATAATTTTTTGTCTACTTGGTTAGCAATTTGTAATTTGTATATCCTCTCGGATTTGAGGAGCAAATTTTTTCAGGCAGCGGCGGTAAAAGTTATGTAATGTTGTAATTCCAATTCCCCACTCTGTGGATATATCGTGCCAAGAAACTCCCGAATACCTTCTTCTCGCTATTGCTTGAAAATTTGCTTCAGGGCGATCTTTTATATGTTCTCTAGTAAAAATCCTACCTGGGTCATTTTCTATATATTGTCTGACTTGCTCAAATAAGGATACAGGCTCAGATGACGATAAATTCTCCAAATGAGAGCTTTCCAGATTGATTTCGTTCGGCTTGCCAATAATTTTCGGAATAGCTTCGGGAAAAAAGCGTTTTGTTAGTAGCATATTTACCCAAGCCATAACTTCACCACGCTCTGGTTTATAGTTGTTAATATTGTTATCTCGACAAAGATAAAAGAAGAGATTTTGTACTGCTTCTTCATAAATATCTTCATAAGCTAGTTGAAATTGACCCTTATAGGGACGACAAAGTTTACCCGACTGCCAAATCGTGTTAACGAGCTGGGTTAAGGCTATCCGCTGTCTCTTAGTCGCGTAAGAATGTTGCTGGGCAAGCAGGACTAATTCTTTGAGTTGTGCATCTAGCGCTTGTCTCGAATCGTTACTCATCTCAAGCCGCGAATATTATTGAAGTGAGTTGCTCATCTCTATCTCTGGGCTATTAGCGCAATTCTTACACGAACTGTTATGAATTGTTACAAAACTTTTCTCCAGTCTTTAGTTTGAGGGGTTGTTGCGAACAGACTTCTAACTCCAGAGAATTCTCTCAATTTGTATGGAAAGAGCCCAAATAATCTGTTGACCGACAGTTATATTACCTGAAAAAATTGCTGTTAGTTGGATAAGAGAGCAATCCTATAAGCTTATTCCTCTGTCCCGCTCTCGTTCGGGTTTCTGCTGTTGTTGCCGCCACTGTTGTTGTCGCTGTTGTTGAAGGCTTTCCCGCTCTTGCTCCAAATGCGAGCGCACAAACGCTACTATTAATTTTGCTTCCTCCTGCGTCCAATCAACAGGGCTAGCGGCAATTATTTCTTCCACTTCTTCTACCTTTAGACCCCGATTAAATGCTCGTGCAGCAATTTGTTTGTCTCGGTCGGTAGGTAATAAGCTTTCAAGTCCACGGCTGAATGCTTCATACATTGCCATCGAATGCTTTGATTGAGGCTGGCGTGGCTGCTCGGCTTCTGGCTCTGGGTCAGTCAGGGATGGAGTGTTTGTAAGTTTGGGTGCTGGGGTGGATAAATCCTTTCCTCTATCTTGCTCGTTCGGGTGAAGCTGCATCATTTCATTGAGAGTTTTAATCAGCTTGTCATCACGCTCTGGCTCGTAAGTCACTCCTAATTCTGCTTGTATTTTCTTAAATGAATACTTATATTTATTGAGATTATTCCCCTGCTTCCATAGCAAACGGGGAGAACCATCCGAGTTTATCTGTCCAATATCAATGCCATACTTGATACCTCTTACCCCGCCGTGGCTGTAATAGCTCACTTCTGCCACGATCTGATGCTCTTGCCATAATCTGCTAATTAGTTCCGGCATTGTGGGACGATCTGCTGCAACAGCATCAATCGCACGCCGCATGATTTCTTCACCTGGAAGTCCATCCCGCTCTATACGTTCTCGTTGATTGCGAGTCATGGCTTTCTGCTTGCTCTCCCAACTGCTTTGTACTTGGGTTAGGTTAAATTCCCGCTCTAGCAGTCGGGCAGAGTGTTCGGAATGCGCGTAATTGTTCCAGGTGCGGATAGATAATCCATTCAAATTATTGACTCTGGAGGCAACAATATGGGTGTGGTCGTGTTCCTTATCTTCGTGCCGTGCTATGAAAAAATCATAAGCTGGCAGTTCTTCTGCTATGAACCGTTCGACTAACTGATTTAGCTTGGCATCGGCTATCCTTTTTTCTGGCTGTTTTACCTTGGCTTCATCGCCCTCTAGCCGAGATAGCACAACTACAGTGGCAAAGTGACGCTCGGATATTTCGGCTAATTTTTCATCGCCGAGCGCACCATCCGTCTTTGGTGCGGACAGCATTAAGTGGTAGCAGGGGTTTTTGAGTTGGGGGTTAAGATGAGCTGACAAGGTAAACTGCTCCACCAATTCGTCTGTGGTAGAACCATACATATTCCCACCAATAATTTTGGCTTTCTCCTTCTCCAGCACGTACTTGGTAGTACCGCGAAAAGATTTATTCGCTTTGGTCTTTGCAATCATCCCTCTGCCCCTCTGCTGGGATAGCCTGGGTAAGCGAAGCACGAGTTTGTTCTAAAAGTGCTGCCAATTCTTCTATTGTTTCCAAGTAGTATTTGACCGAACTGTTTAACGGCTGGCTACCAATTTTCACAGCTTCGTTGATTGCCCTGGTCTGCTGGTTTAGGTTGTTGCCGATCTTCTTTAGTTCATAGATAACTTGCCGATTAACTTCTGGGCTCACCAACTTAGATTGTGGCAAGGGATGGTCAAATAATCTGGCTCTAATGTAGTCGCTAGCCACCACTCCGCTACACCGCTGTTCTAGCCGTTGCTTCTCTGCCGCGCTCACTCTAAAAGTGATAGTTATTTCTCGCTTTTCATCAGGAATAACTGAGCGATTCTTTAGTACGTTCGCTAATTGATTGCTTAATTGACTACGCGGATCTGTTGACATAAATATCTAATTAACTGACGCGAGAACAGGGGGTTTGGGGGACACCCCCGACAAGCAATCACGCCGTCATTCGTTTACGAATGGGAGCGCGTTAGCGCGTTACGGCGTATTGCTTGCCTCTGCGAGGAGCCGGAGTCAATTGGGGGAGTGGAGTGGAGGAGCGGGGTGTGGATACCTACAGTCAAGCTGTGGGGCTGCTCGGAGAATTGTGGCTGTTCGCAGTATAACTGTGATTTGGTCACAAGGGGTACTTTTGCCCACTGTCAAGTGGGGATGTGGAACCTATTGTCGGACTAGTAGCTGTAAATAGGATACATCTACATTAATCTTATTGTTATCACAGCGGGAAATGCTTTTTGGAAAAAAGAAAAAATTGTAGGATAAATTTACCGACCCTTTGAAAGCTATTATATGCCGAGAAAGCCCAAGGCTATTAGTAAAAATAAGATTCCCGAAATTGCTGCTAGTTTGAAAGCTAAAGCCGCGACTCCTATCACCGTCACCATTGAGGAGCTAGTACGAATTCTTGCTATACCAATTCAAGAGATGTTAGATGCTGGGTACTCTTATGAGGATATCGCGGCGGTGTTTGCCGAGCATGGGGTAGAACTGGCAGCTAGTGGGATCAAAAGCTATCACAAGAAGAGCCAAAAAACTCCGCCGCAATCCGCACCTTCTGACTCGAATCAATCACCGCCAGAGCCATCGCCACAATCTGCATCATCTGAGGAGACTCAACTCCAACCTGAGATTGTAGAAGCAGAGCTGCATGAGCTGGAGGAGCCTGATGACTTACCCAAGTCTAAAGTTAGTGCTAAATCGAAATTTAACATCACTGATAGGAGGAACATTTGAAACGCATAGTGATGATTTTAGGGGGTAAGGGTGGCACTGGGAAGACCACCTTTTTGCGACTGTTACTAGATCGGTTAGTGTCCTTATCCGTCAATTATTTAGCTTACGACGCGGATACAGAAAATCCAAATTTGTACGAATACTATAAAGAGTTTGGTACTGGAGTCAGGCTGCTTAACTTTCTGGAAGTGGCTGAAGCCAAGCGCTTCTTCACCGAAGTGAAAACTGAATCTCCCGATGTAGTTGTCATGGATATGCCAGGAGCAGTCGGTAACAAGACTAGGGAAATTATCAAAAGGTTTGGTCTGTTCAAAATTGCAGCAGATTTAGGCTATCGGGTTACTTTAGTCACGGTGCTTAACCTGGACTATCCGGTAATCAATTCGCTTCGGGCTATGGTCGAGTTCTGTGGCAATTCTGCTGATTATGTAGTCGTGAAAAATCTCTGCTGGGATAAAGGGTTAGGATTTCGGCGCTGGGATGACAGCAAAACTAAGGTAGCGGTGACGGAATTAAAGGGCATAGAGATTGAAATGCCGGAACTAGAGTATTCCACTTTTGATACTCTGATTGAGCAGGGGCTACCCTATTCGGCGGCTACGGAAGAGAATGGCTTTCCTTACGGGGATTATCTACTGGTGAGTGGCTTCTTAGACCAAGCTAAGCCAGAACTGGAGAAAGCAGCAGAATATCTGGGATTGAAAATCAAAACTTCGAGAGCAAAATGAGTGAAACTAACGGTCAAAGCAACCTGTCACCACCGACGACTAATTCGAGCGATGAAAGTGAATTCCTACTGACTTCTGGTGGCATCGGAGAAATAAAAGAAGCACTGGGCAGATTATACAAAAAAGTTAATGAGTTAGAAATCAATCAAAAAGCTGAGCGATCGCAAGACAGAGCGGAGTTAAAAGCATGGGCGCAAACGAATTTAATTCAGACTCAACTGATAAGCAAACAGACAGCAGCGATCGAGCTGTTGACTGCTGTGTTGAAGAACTCCGAGAACTCCAAGCAGCAGTCAGAGCTTCACAGAGAGAACTTGCTTCAAGAATTAGCGCTCTTGAAGAATCAGTTACAGAATATGCCCAAATCCTCGCCGCAAATAGGGAGCTTAGAGCTGAAAGGGTTGAAGGCAGAAATCTTGTCGTTGAGGCAAGCTTTGAGCAGTATCCCGACCAAGTTAGAGCAGATCGACAAGAATCAGAGCGGTATAGAAAACCGACTGTTAAGCATAGAGGATCAGAAAATAATCAGCCAGATAGAGGAAGAGGGCTGGAACTATAACAGCTGGCGAAAAGCTGGTCAAACTGCCCTAGTTTTCTTGATTCTATTTTTTATTCTGTCTGGGATTGGGTCAGCAATATTCCCCCCTCGTACCCCTGCCGATACATTAGCGTATCTTCAAGAAATCTGGAATCGTACTGGTTGGGCAAATACAAAGCTCCAGCGGATTGAGAAAAAATTGGGGACGACTCCAAGGCATTAATTCCGCCTAATGTCACTAATTTAAGAGAAAATTTTAAGATGATAAGGATTTGGGATAATGAATAGAAAGGGGCAGGAAGTCAGGAAATTTTTACTTCCCAATCACGAAATGACTCCCACTCCAAAAAAGCTTTAAAACTCCCGATATTCTGTTGATTGCACTGTTCCTATTGCCATCCCTTGTAGGACATCACGGAACATAGAAAACCATGAACGACAAAAATGATGACATCTTTGAGTTTGACCCAACAAGTTTTTGGAAAGAACTACCGCAGTATGAGCGTGTAGATTATGTTTCTGCCATTAATCAAGATACAGAAGCAGTCGTACTCGTTCCAGCAGAAAAGCTGAAAATAAATAATAAACAACAAATTATTGAGCAAGTTGATAAATTTCATTCTCAATTGAATCTGTTTAAAAACAATCTTGACCCAAAACAAGTTAAGCAAACTGCCTTGTGGTTACGTAATGAATCACAACTTTTGAGTTTAGTAGCAGTTCAGTTAGCTTTTCATCTGATCAAACTATATGAGCATCTAATTAAAGTCAGGTTAAAAACAACACAAAAATTTTTCGACCCAGAGCTCCCTCCATTTACACTCATTCTCGATAAAGAAGGTAACCTGGCAGTAGTTAAGTTAAGCCTTGATGAAACAGATATGGAAAAGGTGGTTGAGCATTTAGAGAAAAATTTTGCTCCTGGATTTGAACTATATGGAACTTGGGAAGCATGTGCTCAAGATGTATTGACTGATCTCGCAGTATCAGCTTGGCAAAGAATGGAGCAAGATTTAGGTGCAGAAGCTTGCGCTAACATGAGTCCTGAGAGTCGGTATAAAACTTTTGAACGCTATCTCAAAGGGGACTCAGCCTTTTTAAAATACGAAATTTATTTGAATTTACATGAAATTTCTCAAGGAATTGTTTCAGCTATTATCAAAGGATTAGATTTACCAAATCTTACCCTAACAGATTTGGACAAGATTCTAGGATTTCAACAAGATAATGATGCAGATTCAATACCAGTTACTCAGCCTCCTTTAGCCAATCCACTTGTACCTGTTTCAACCGGAGTCCCGATAGTAAGCAGCATAATAGCTCAGTTACGAAAGGACTTGTGGCAGCAGGATACTAATAGAGTGGCTTACTTTCAGCACAAAGCAAAAGGAAACCAAAATAATTATATTGAGCATTATATTGCTAGTCCTGGAGACATTAGAAGACTTCCTTGGGAACAGGCTGAACAAATAATTGATAAATTTGGATTTAATACAGTAAAGTTGCATTTGATTTTTGCAGCTCATACGATGAACCATGTTGAACCTTGGAAAAATAAATTTACATTAAAGGGCAGTGACATTATTAAAGAACTAGGTTGGGATAGGCGAAATGACTTGGCAGCTTATGAAAAATTAAATGAAATAGCTAATACTGGTTATGCTTTGGGCTGTCTGCTGATTAAGGCTGTATGGACTGAAGGGAACGGAAAAAATCAAATTGATTGCAGTATATCTACATCACGAGTGTGGGATGTGATGGTAGACATTAGAAGTGGACAATTGCGCTTTGGAGAAAGGATAGATCGACCGCATGAAGTATATCTTACTGTTCGCCCTGGTCTTTGGTTTGAGAAGTTCTTAAATGAGGCTGGCACTAAAGCTAAGGAAGCCCTATATCAATTTGGCTATATAGCAAAGCAAGTTCTAAAGATTGACCCTTATCACGATGAACTGGCGCTGAGGCTGGCGATTCATTTGACGATGGATAGCAGGATTCACCGTAGTGGCGAGTACCGAGTAAAAACTTTGTTGGAAGCGCCGTCTGTTATGACTGGGAATGCTCTGGATTTATCCCGTAACGATAAGCGTAAAGCCTATGAGCTAAGGCAACGTTGGGATAATGCATTAAAGCTACTGATGAACTTGGGCTGGCAGATTGAATTTGATGACTCCTATCCAGAATGGCTAAGACCTGGCAGCAAAGCTAAGAAGCCTTCTGGCTGGAGAGAGGTTAAGATTATTGATTGGCTGCTGGGAGCCAAAATTACCATCAAGCCTCCAGCCCCTATCCCAGAATTACTAGCAGCCAAGATTGAACCAAAAAAGCCACAGCCAAAGCCGAAGCTAGTCTCAAATATTGGTTTAAGGGGTGACCAAATACGCAAGGCTAGGGAAGCCAAGGGTTGGACACAAAGGAAGTTGGCTGGATGGATGGGAGTTACCCAAACATTGGTTGGCTATTGGGAAAAAGGCAAACGTACCCCATCCTCAGACATGGAAGCCAAGCTGAAGCAGTTGCTGGAGATAGCCGACTAGCTGCTTGTTTCTTCTAGTTAGCAGCGAGCGCCTTATCGTGTTTTCAAGGTGGTTTTTGTTTTCAAAACAATTTGGTTTTTGTTTTCAAAAAAGTTACCCCTCAAAAATGGCTTCAAAGCTTTACTAGACGTTTGTTTTGGCTTGAAAACAAAGTCATCCGGATCTCCCGACCAAACCATCCGGATCTCCCGACCAAACCATCCGGATCTCCCGACCAGCTTTTTGCTGAAATCATGATGAAGCAGTGGTTTCAGGGTTTTGAAAACACCCTGATTAGTCTGATAAGACTAATCCACTTGAAAACAGCCGCTAAAAAAATCTGAGAAGATTTGCCCCTGTATCTCTACACCAGGGACAAAGTGCTTCATGCTCGACGACCAGCCGCCTTCCACGCTCCAGCCGCCCTACATCAACCCCCAGCACTGGCAAGAATGGTTGCAAAGCGGTGTTGCCCCTGAAATTATCTGGGACAATATCAAAAGCCTAGTTGGGACAACGCCCTACGACTACCTCTGCTACTCGGATAAGCTGGAGCGCACCAACACGGGGCGGTTAGTCTTCCATCTCATCCGGCAGTACGAGCATACAGAACAAGGCGGCTGGTGGTGTGCTGGTCTAGACCCGCTCGACAACTGGCAGCCCATGTTGTGGGGGTGCTTCAAACCCGACCGCCCTCGACTCAGCCGCAACAATGGCAAGCCCATCAAGTACGAGCATCCACCCAAAACCCCAACCCGTGCCTTTTTCCTCCAAATTCCAGATCGCCTGTGGCTAGAAATCGCCATCCGTTACGGAGCGATCGCTGCTTGTACGGAAGGGCAGTTGCATCGATTCGTCAACGACGGTACAACCACTCGAAAAAGAGACAGCTTTGAATTTTGGCAGTGGGTGCTATCGCATCCTGAAATTCCGATCGTGCTGGTTGAAGGGGCAAAGAAAGCAGGCTGTCTGTTGAGTTTAGGATACGTGGCGATCGCTCTACCTGGAATTTTCAACGGTCGGCGGGTGATGCGGGATGAATGCGGTAAGATCTGGGCTGAATCCCTCATTCCCGAATTAGAATTATTCGCTACCGCTGGTCGTCGCTTCTACTTCTGCTTCGATCGCGACACCAAACCCAAAACCATCAAAAACGTCAATCTCGCCATTCTCAAAACAGGTAAACTGCTAGAGCAAAAAGGCTGCGAGATTCACGTCATCTCTCTACCAGGACCCGAAAAAGGAGTAGATGACTTTGTTGTTGCTCAAGGCGCTGCCGCATTTGACGCTATCTACCAGCAAGCCTTGCCCTTGGTTTCCTGGCTGTGGCGGGTGAGGAAACAAGCCGAGTTAACTTACACCCCCTGGCTGCAACTAAACGTTAAAGAACTAACGCTCTTGCAACTCCCATTCGCCCCACCACAGACTGCTACAGCGCAGCAGGAGCGATTAACCCTTCCAGACTCCCCCAACGGCGGGATTATTGTCCTTGCCTCCGGTAAAGGCACGGGCAAAACCAAATTCATCAGCCGCCTAGTGCAAGATGCTCCCAAAGCGATCGCCGCCGGACACCGCATCGCCCTGATGCGTAATCTCTGCGCTCGGATGGGATTAGACTACAAAGGCGATGTAGATCGGGTGAATGGCGACTTCATCACTGGCTCGGCATACACCCTGCGCCTGGGGCTGTGCGTAGACAGCTTGCTCTCGATTAACCCAGAGAAGTTTTCCGGCTGCGTGCTAGTGATTGACGAGTTCATGCAGGTGTTTAGCCATTTACTCACCAGCTCCACCTGCAACAAAGACGGCAAACGCGCCGCCCTCCTCGCCAGGTTGCATTGGCTGATTCGGGTAGCAAGCTGGGTAATTGTGGCGGATGCGGATGCAGCAGATATCGGAATCGACTATATCCGGTCGCTGCGAGGCGCGGCAAGCCCTGTCTACTTGATTCGGAATAACTATCAAGCTTCAGGCTATCCGGTGCGCTTTCTAGACGCTGCTAGCGACGATGCGATTATCGGGGAATTACTGGCAGACATCCGAGCGGGATTGAAAATCTTTGTTGCCACCGATGCCAAGCGGGGATCGCTTGCCCTCAAGCATCTGGTCGAGACACTGGAGCAAGAGAAAACAGCCAACTTGGTTTTGATTAATAGCGACACGTCGGGGGGCGAATATGAAGTGGATTTTATTCGCAATATCAACCAGCGAGTCCTGGACGTAGATACTGTCATTGCTACCCCTAGCATGGCAACGGGAGTCAGCATTGAAGTAGAGCATTTTGATAAAGTTTACGGGCTGTTCTACGGCACGGTCACTGATGCAGATGCGGCGCAAGCCTTGATTCGGGTGCGAGATAACATTCCCCGTGTCGTCTGGTGCGCGACTGTTGGCAAGAATTTTAGCAAGGTGAGCAAGAGCGAATCCCCATTCCAATTAAAGCAAGCCCTGAAGACCCGTTGGGAGGCAGAAATCTCTGTTATCCGCACTAGTCTCAGCCCAGATCTGATTCCTGGGGTCGAAGCATTTGATTGGGACGACAACCCCCACCTAGACTTGTGGGCTAAGCTGACTGCCAAAACCAACGCCGCGATGTGGCATTTGCGGGCTAATCTGCTAGAACGGCTGCGCTACGAAGGGAATACGGTTGAAGTCGTGCGCCAGGAGAAAAATGCCCAAGTCAAAGACGCAATGGCTGAAGCTAGAAGTTTGGTAAAAGAAGAGTATTACTCCAAAGTCGCTAATGCTAAATTGCTGAATAAGTCGGAACTAGCAGCTCTAGAGCGCCAGGAGAATATTAGTCCCACTGACCAAAGAGCGATCGAAAAAACCCAAATCGCTGAATTCTACTGCGTAGAAAACGTCACCCCCCAGTTAGTCGCTTATGACAACGGCGGTAAGCGCCGAGGGCAGATCGTAGAATTGGAAGTGTTGCTAGCCGGAGCAGAAAGCTCGACCAAACGCGACCTTGATGCCCTAGAGCGTCAACTCAAGTGGGGGCATGGGGTGCTACCTTTCGACCATCCCTGCTACGAACTGCGGCGATTTGCTAGAGATGCGCTCGGATTACTGCCATTCCTCGTCCCTGGAAGGGAATGGACGGATGCAGAGCTAGAACCCTTGGGAAAGAGAGCTAGGGCGTGCAGCCGACAAGTGCAGGCATTCTTTGGCTTTTCCATTCCCAACAATCCCCTACACGCCACAAATATCTGGATTTTCCGGCGGCTATTAGAGCAATTGGGGATCGAGACAAAGGCGCGGCGCGTGGGCAGAGAGCAATCTCGCTGCGTCAGGATCGACGAATCTGCTTGGGATGAATTGCGCTCGATTTTATCAAAGCGTCAGGCTAAACGGTCAGCCCAAGCAGCAGCAACTCCTGTGGCATTGACGGACTCGTTTGATGTTGTAACCCCCCCCTATATAAATAAATCAGCGGGGGTTACAACCGGATCTCAAACCCCGATGCCAAAGCAAGAACCGCTAACCCCCCAAGCTCTCCAAACTGGGATCGAGTTGTTGGGTGAAATCGCCCAAACGGAGGCGGTAGAAAAGTTGAAAAAATTCACAAGGTGGACTCCACAACAGTTGCGGCAATTGTGGCAAGTCGTACCTAGTTGGGTGAAACAGAAAATCCGCTCCTTCGTCAACGGCAGCGGGGGACGCGCTGACATCTCGCCGTTCCAGCTAGACTGGGGGATGACGTAAGCTCTTGAATTCGCCGCCAATAGGAGCGAAAATCTAGCCAAATCTTTCGTAATCCGCTATCTAATTTGAGTTTTGACAATATCTGCAAGTACCTAGCTGCCTCGTATCCAGAGCCTTTTGTCCGCTGGCTCCTTGCCTCTAATGCCACCGACATTCAACTCCTGCCAAGCGAGCTTTCCCGCGACCCCATTCGCGCCGATGCGGTCATCCGACTGCAATCTACCAACTCTATCTTGCACTTGGAATTTCAAACCCTGCCGACATCCACTCCCCCTTTACCCTTGCGAATGCTTGATTACTGGGTGAGGCTATACCGACAGTATGAATGCCCCATCGAGCAGGTTGTCATCTTCTTGCAGGAGACAACGAATAATGCTGCCTATACTAACCAGTTAAGCGTGGGCAATACCCAGCACCGTTATCGGGTAGTGCGCCTGTGGGAGCAAGACGCTGCTCCATTACTGACCAATCCGGCTCTCCTACCTTTAGCAGTGCTGGCTCGGACGGACTCAAGCGCCGCCTTGTTAGAGCAAGTTGCGACGCAGGTAGATATGATTGAAGAACCCCAGCAACAGCGCAATATCTCCGCTTGCGTAGAGGTGTTGGCTTCTTTGAGGTTCGAGCCGGATTTAATTCGACAATATCTGCGAGAAGAACTTATGCGAGAATCTCCCATATACCAAGAAATTATTCGAGAAGGCGTGCAACGAGGAAAGCAGGACACTGTAATTCGTCTACTCACGCGCCGGATTGGAATTGTCCCCACCCAGTTGCAAGCGCAGGTTCAAAGCCTGTCTATCGAGCAATTAGATCGATTGAGTGAGGCACTGTTTGACTTTGCTAGTGCTGCCGACTTAACAGCATGGTTGCAGCAAGAGCTGATGAGATAAAGCTGAACGGTTTGGGGATTTGAGACTCAATTTTCGCGCTCGGCAAAGCGGCGAAGCGAAAGTAGTGGCATTTTCAGAAAATCGCTCGCACATCTAGCTAAATGACGGGACGCGGCTGTAAAAACTAACGACACCGTGTAGAGAAAATATATTTGTTGCAGCCCAATGGCAATCGAGCGCGTGAGTTGTGCGCTCGCGGAATCTCGGTTCGGTTACGCGCAGCCACAGCAAATTCTCTTGACACTCTCGCCCCTTGTATTGCAAAGCAGCGCTGAAGATTTATCAGATATTTGTCTCCCACTGACAACCTCTACAGTCATCGGAAATTACCAGCTGCTGGAAGTTTTAAGGGGCGCAACTGAGTCACGCCACCTGAAAGCTCAAAATTTGTGTGCTTCTTTTGGCACACAAATTCAAAAGTGTGCTAGTATTGGTAAAGTTTCTACTACAAATAGCAATAGGAGGTCATTTCCTGGTAGGCTACAAAGTTCAAAAGTGTGCTACTACTTATGCCTACCGACAATCCTCGACTCGTTGCCTATCCAGATCGCGCGCTCTACGAGCGGCTGAAGCAGTATCAGGAAGATCTAGGCTTAAAAACTCTTTCCAAAGCTGCAATTACAGCTCTGGAAGACTATTTCAGGCAGCTAGATATGCCCAAAAAAGCAGAGGACAATGAAATCGAATCAATCAAACGCGAATTGGCTCAATTGCGCCAACGCCTAGAGCAACTTTCCCAAAAAGTCGTTCGCTTGGAACAGCAGCTTTAGGAGCAGATGAAGCGCTTGCCAGCAACGAGCTAGCTATACTTTTAACACTTCATGAATTCCTTGACACTCTGCGCTCGAATTATCAGCCTCAAGGGATGATTTCATGCGGTTTTAAAAAGAGTGCAGCTAGATCTGTTTTGCATGGCGTTCCAACAGTGCAACTGAGTCCTGCTATTTTTCCATTCCAGTTTTAAAACCAGTTTGGAGTTAGTCAATTAATCTAAAGCGGCTGCCAAAACCCAGCAGCAATCTCAGGACAACTCAAAAATTCCGGAAAATTCAGTTCGGATAGAAATGGAGCGGTTCTGTTGCCACTCTATTTCATTAGAAGCGATTTGCTATGCGTAATAGTTAGTTGGAAATTAGAGATATGTCTTCTTACCAAAAAAAATTCAAAGGCAAAATAGCGAGACTTCAGGTAGTTTCCAGTAATATACTAGTAGTTCCCTTTCCAATAATTCACTCTTTTTTTTCCCAGGAGATAGCAGCTGAGGGCAGCTATAGAGGTGACGTTCCTTTGATGTTTCTCTTTCCCAACTCTAAACGGGGAGAAGCTACGCCAGAGGCGATACAAGAGCTGTTTGCGGATCTGCAAAAAGTCAGAGATCGCCAGCCACCTACCATCGTAGATTTTGCTGAGACTGGAATTTATGTGGATGTTGGTCTAATTGATATCCCAGTATTTTTCCAAGGCGACGAGTCAGATATCTTCTACCTAATGAAGACTAACGGTCAGGTTTTTTTTCAAGAGAATTTAAAACAACTCGATTTAGTTCTAGGAGAAAAATGCCTAAAATATATGTCAACAAGAAGCGAACGAATTGTCACGATAATGGCGCTTCAGTGTTATGCTCCCGATCGGACTTTTCAGCTAAAGTATCACAATGTTATTTTTAATTTAACCAAGAATGGTAGCGAACTGAGCTATCTAAACGTGCGTTTATTCCTATCGGAGTTAGCAAGAGATGGAAGAATTCTCTCTTTAGTAGGTTGACGCTGCTTTGTGCGTATTCGTTCCGGCTGAATCTACAGTGAAACTGGTAGAAAGAGCGCCAGTCTGACATGGGAAGCCAACTCTGGTATAGTGTCACTTCCTCGATCGTTACAGCGATTCCAGATAAGGGCGAATTACATTCTGCACTCGGCATATCTTGGCATAGTGCCAGAGTTCGTCCATCGTGCAGCGTCGTTGCTGCCAACAAGACCGCAGCGCTTCAAGAGCAACATCAAGACCTATTTTGTGGCGATACTTAAAGCAGTCTGCAACCGTTTTGGCAAGACAGTACACTCGCACTGGCACTCCTTCAATGGAGTGTGACTCAATCCCAGCGTATAGTGCTTGACCGGACATATAAACAATTCGTAGAGGCAGAATAGCCTCCTTGGGAGAACGTGCTTTTTGGTCTATAGCCAGCCAAATTTCAAAAGGCGCTTGAGTCGTCAATTCGTGAAAGCTAAGTGCAGAGAGCAGACAAATAACTCCATGAGGAACTCGTTTAGCCGCCTCGACCAGGCTATGCTTCTCCGTAATCTCAGCGTCAGCATAAGTATAAATTCCCCGTCCAGACCGAATCAGCAATCCTTGCTGTTCCAGACGCTTGAGATACTGACGATGGATTCCTTTTGCCTCCGCATCTTTGGCGGCGATCGCGCCTACCTCACGGGCAAGCTCCAGTAGAAGCTGTGTCTTTGACATACGAAGATCGAGCGTCAGGAATGCCGAGCGTTTTGTGATAAAATGTTGGTATTTATTTACATCTACCAACAGATTAACACATGACTCGACGAAATCCACTTGTTTTGTGACACAACTAACGGTAATTATTTAGATTAACTAACGGTTTATCACTTGATTATGAGTTAGGGTGCGTTCGACTCAACCCCAGACTCTTGGTTACAGTTGCAATCCTAGAAAGTAACGCGGTTGGAATTGCAGAAGCGATCGCGCACCATACTCCCGCGATCGCCCCTTAAATGTGACAATAAGTTTTAGTCTCTAGAATTGATCTTCCAAAGACTAAATGCCCAAAATAGATCGCGCTGCTGATGCTGCCCGACTGAAGTTACTCGCGCCCGTGCCAGCAACTCTTCATCCGGCAGCGGTGTACTTGGCTTCTTTGAGTGAGGGGTCGCAGCCGACAATGCGCCATGCCCTGGACGCGATCGCGTCAATGCTGACTGGTGGTGAATGCGACGCGCTGACATTAGACTGGTCTAAGCTGCGCTATCAGCATACGGCGGCAGTTCGGGCGAGTTTGGTGCAGGGGTTGGCTCCGGCGACGGCGAAAAAAATGGTTTGTGCCTTGCGGCGAGTGCTCAAAGAAGCGGCTCGATTGGGGTTGATGGGCTATGAGGATTATGCCCGTGCTGTAGACTTACCTCGGATTGACACGCCGCCGCAAAAACTCAAAGGTCGCGCTCTCGCTACAGATGAGATTGCCTTGTTGATGGATGCGTGTGAGTCAGAAGCTAGAACTATAGGTATTAGGGATGCGGCAATCTTGGCTATCCTGCGCGGTGGCGGGTTGCGTCGGGAAGAATTGGCGCAGCTAGAACTTAAAGATTATAACCCGATTCTGGGCGAACTGGAGATCCGCTCTGGCAAAAGAAAGTCCTACAGAAAGGTTTATTTACCAGTGGAGGCAGTCGCCATAGTGGAAGAGTGGCTGGAGATTCGCTCTCGCCAACCAGGGGCGCTGATAACTCCGGTGCGTAAAGGGGGGAAAGTGGAACTGCGGCACATGTCAGGAGATGCGGTGCTGAAGATAGTCAAAAGGCGAGGGAGAAAGGCTGGGGTAGCAGAATTCTCGCCCCACGACTTCCGCCGGACGTTCTGCTCGGAGCTGCTGGATGATAACGATGTCGTCACGGTGCAGAAACTAGCCGGTCATGCAACGCCTGTTACGACTGCCAAATACGATCGCCGAGGCGAGGAGACAAAGCGAAAGGCGGTAGAAAGGTTGTCAATTCCTCGCCACCAACGAACGACGCAATAGCTGCACGCTGACTGCCGGAAACCTTGAGATTTCTTATTCACCTTTGACCACCCTCTTGATGGTGGCATTCAATATATCTATATATATAGATCTGCTGCCAAAATCTAGCTCCTGGTATGCTGGAATAGCACACTTAAAGCTAGACTTGGCATACTAAGCGCAAAGGAGTAGGCTGGAAGAGTAGCACGAATCAAGCACAAAGATAGCATACCTAATGGCGACCAACAATATTCGAGTTGTAGGCTACCTGCCACCCCTGTATCACGAAAAGTTGCGCGAGTACATGCAATCCCAATCGCTAACTGAAAGTGCGGCGATTGTTGCGATCGTCAAGCAGTTCTTCGATGGCGAGAGCGGGAGCGAACGAGTCGCGAGCGAAGAATTAGGTGAAGCGACTGCCCCATTAAAAGCCCAAATAGCCCTGATTGAGAGGCGCTTGGCGGTTTTGGAGTCGGCTTTCGTGTCAAGTCAGCGATCCAAGAGTGCTAGAAGAGCGCCCTATCAGTATGGTCCACCACCCGTACTACCTCCCCAAGACATTACCCAGTTGGCGCGAAGGCTAGGGGTAAGCGCGGCTACGCTTGAAGAAGCAGCTCAAAAAGGTGAAGATGAATTCAGGGATTGGAGTAGGCGAAGGGACCCAGCTCAAAGAAGTTGGCACAAGAAGGGGGAACTATTTCACCCAAATTCCGATTGATGCCAATCCTTTTTCTTCCAGGCGGCAGCGCTCTTCGTCAGCTTCCATCTTCAGCAGTTCTCGCTCGGTTTCGCAATAGCGCACGATTTCCACAACAGCATCAACGGGCAGAGAGAAGTTCGCCGCTGTCTCAACAAGGGAAAGCTCGTTGGCGAGCATATCCTGCCAAACGGTAGAAGCGAGTAACCGCCGACCTTTCACGTACAGTTGTCGCCGCCAAGGGTGAGGGCGTTCGACCAAATACTTCCACTGCGCCCAATTAGGAGGCTGAAGACCTGGAATGACTAATTCAACTTGCTCGTCTGGTTTGAGCAAAGCCACCTTGAACCCTTTCTGGGTGTACTCCTTGAGCGCGGACAGCACGGAAACAGCACGAAGTATAGTTTCTTTGGCGCTGGCAGCACCGATTGCTGATCGCAGCCACTCGATCTGTGCCTCTTGCTCTGGCGTGACATTGAAGTTTTGCCTTTTCGTCTCTCCTGCCTGTGTCATCTGGTGTCTGCCCCAGTCATCTACTTTATGTGAGTATATTTTGAGCCAAAATCCGCCGCTAACTACGCTTCTGTACGAAGTACGAAGCGGTAGTTAGCGGCGGTCAAGATCTTTATCTGCTTTCCCCTGATTTTGAATATAAGAAATCAGCACATCAATACTGGCGCTTGCACCGACAGAAATGATGGTAGAGCCATCATTCCAAAACTCACCACCCCAAAGATGCTGTTGTAGATAGTCACCGTACTCTTTACGCATATGCCGAGAGGATACGGATTTAATGTTTTTGATGAAGTTGACTAAATTTAGTCCTGGATGCCCATCAAACAAGACGTGGATGTGGTCGCCTTCACCCCCTAACTCGATAGGTTCACACTCCCACTTTACTAGCAGGGTAACAAGGATTTGTTTTAACCTATCCTGCATTTCAACGGTCAAGATATCCTTTCTGTACTTCAATGTCAGAATCAAATGATAGCACAACCGAAAAGTCATGTGGTTTCTTAACTTTAGCCTCAACTTTTTATCTTGATTCATTGTACGATTGATATATGACTAATTCAATTGTACGCATAGACCGATGGCAGTTAAACCCGACTCCAGAACAGTTAAATTATCTGGAGGCGACGGTTGGCGAATATCGCTCGTTCTGCAAAGCTCTGTCCTATGTGGTTATGGGTCACTGGACAGAAATTGTGGATTCCCCAAGTCGTTGTGCGGCAGTTGAAAAGCTCATTCATAAGACTAGTAGCAACCCAAATCCTAAATACCAGTATTTCCAAAAACGGTTTTATAAGTTCCCGTCTTACCTGCGCCGAGCAGCGATTGAATTTGTCTTGGGACAGGTTTCCTCATTCCTGACTCGCTACTATGATTGGCAGTCTGGCAATCGCAAACGGAAAGATGCATTACCCCCAAGATTTAACCCAGAAGCGGGATGTTACCCAGCTCTGTATCGTGGGCAGTGTGTCAAGTTCGATCTTTGGTTGACTGTTGCCCAAATCAAGGTATGGAATGGCTCTGATTGGATTTGGATAGACGTTCAAATCATGCAAGTCAGAAAGCGTCATTTATTGGCGCATAGCAAGAGTTTGTCACCATCACTGATTGTCAGAAATGGTAAGGCTCACCTGTCTGTACCTTTCAAGTTGCACCCGTCTAAATTAGGAGGAAAATTAGTCTGTGCGGTAGACGTGGGGATCAACACAACTGCGACTGCTACTATTGTTAGTAGCGACGGCACTGTAATCTCTCGTGCATTCTTTCATCGAGGGGGAGACATAGACCGTCGCGACAAAGTATTGGGGCAGATTAGACACAAGGCAAAGCTAACCAAGAAACTGCACAAAGGTTTCTGCAAAGGGTTGTATCGACGCGCTAAGGGAATTAACCACAATATGGCGCAGCACATCTCGAAGGAAATCGTGCAATTTGCACACCAGCATGGTGCGTCTGTAATTGTGTTTGAAAACCTGAAAGATTGGAAGCCAAAAGCTGGTAAAAAACGCTCTACCCTCAAGCAACGATTTCACGGTTGGCTGCATCGATTGCTGGTGCAACTAACGGAAAATAAGTTTGTCGAAGTGGGTGGCAAGGTAGAACTAGTTTATCCTCGTGGCACATCCTCTTGGGCGTATGATGGTTCCGGTCAACTCAAGCGCAGTAAATCCAACTACGCATTAGCTACGTTCCAGAGCGGGAAACGCTACAACGCCGACCTTAATGGTAGTCAAAATATTGCAGCCCGATACTGGGCATATAAGCTAAAACTGGCGTACAGAAATGGTCGTCAGTTACTCTCCAGCAAAAGTTCTGGAAGTAAATCGAGAATGCCGATTACCTTGTCTCACCTTTGGAGGGATAAGGACGCTACGCTTCTATCTGCAAGATGAAGCGTAGAGCATTCACTATGACTTACTTACAAAGGAGTCTACAACTTTTAACCGGACAATATGCAGTTTTTCGGAGTTAACTGGCGAGTCACGCTCCTAATATCCCTTTGAAGAGCCGCTCCCGATCGATCCTGTCCCAGCAGCATCTTCATCTGTGCTATGAATCAAGTATCAAAATAGCTTGTTGACAAGTCAGCTTGTTGACAACCCAGAATCTTGACGTGTTGACGTGTTGACGTGTTGACGTGTTGACTTGTTGACTTGTCAAATTGTTAAAAAGTTAACAAGTTAGCTTGTCAGTTGGTTAACTTGCTGGCAAGCTAAAGGGGGTAATTGAATACATTTATGATTACTGCGATCGCCAATCAAAAGGGAGGAGTGGCAAAGACCACCTCAACCATCTCGTTGGGGGGATTGCTGGCACAACAGTTCTCATGCCTTGCCATAGACCTCGACCCCCAAGGGAACTTAACTACTGGGTTGGGCGTGGAAGTATCGGACAACCAACTCACAACCTATGAAGTGATTACAGAGACTGCTGAGATTTTGGATGCAGTTGTAGCAACTAAATCCGGTCTAAATCTGTTGCCTGCTGATATCTCGCTAGCTAAAGGGGAAACAGAACTGCTCGGCAAGGTGGGAAACTTCTACATCCTGAAAGAAAGGCTAGAGCCAGCTAGGGAGAAATTCCAGCACATCCTGATTGATTGCCCTCCCAGCTTAGGATTGTTAACCGTTAACGCTCTTGCTGCTGCCGATACGCTCCTCATTCCCGTCCAGTGTCAGTTTTTTGCCCTCAAAGGATTGGAGGCATTACTGGAGACAGTTGGAAGTGTCAAGAAGCGGCTGAATCCGCGTCTGAAGATTTTAGGTGTATTGCCCACAATGGCAGAAAAAAATACAGTAATGACGCAGGACGTAATCAATACCTTGAAGCAGCAGCTGGAGGGGATTAAAGTCTTTGATCCAGTGCCTAAGTCCGTCAAGTTTGCGGAGTCAAATTTAGCGGGGGAACCAATTCACATCTATGTCGGGTCAGGGAAATTGGTGCAACCTTACCGAGCACTCATCAAACAGATGGTAGCGGAGTCGTAACAATGCCAAGAGAACGTAAGAGTGCGGGCGACAGGATTAACCTACCAAAGACTAAAGCTGATGACTACTTTGATGCGATTGAAGTCAAATCTGGTGACTCCTCAGCAACTCAGCAAGTCAACAAGTTGGCAAGTCAACAAGTTGGCAAGTCAAATAAACAGCTAGCAAGTCAGGATGCTGTCAAGACAACTTCTCAACAAGCTGACAAGTTACAGAAAGCCACATTCAAGTTGAGCCGCTCGGTCTTAGAACAGCTGGACAGGTTGCACTTGCAGTTGCAGCTGGAATTAGGTAAGGCGAATGCACCCTACAAAGAGGTGATTGTCGAAGAAGCAATCTCCCAACTCCTTGAACAGATGCTCGAAGAGCGCGATTCACTCATATCTAGACTACAAGAAAGACAGCAACAAAGTAGGCATTGAGCTGAGATCTGAACGAAAACGGAAATAGTAGTTGAAAAGGTTTGATTGTTCGTTGCCTATCATCTAATACTACAGGTGCAGAGTAGTGGCGATACTCTGCACCTGTACGAGCAAGCATTGACAAAACCCGCTTTTTCAGAATGAGTTTATTTAACTTTAACTAGATGCTACTAAATCGCGAGTTTCTGGGTTCAGAGCTTGCCCGCTATTCGATCTCAAGTCAATTTCAACTTCAAATATTTCTATTTGTTGCTTTAACCATTCGGAAAACAAGTCTGAGATGATTTCTTGGCGCAGCATATTGTCCAATTCTGGTTGAATCAGTTCTTCAACTAGAATTAGGTGTGCTCCTAATGATGTCAGAACTGGTTTAATAATTTGAGGAGGACTAGCTGCAAAAACAGCAGCAGAAATTTCTGGTTTCAGCTTGGTGCGAGATAAAGCTCCTAAATACCCTCCTTTTCGGCGTAGCTCGATATCTTGAATATATTGGCGAGCAACTCCGTGAAAATTAACCTCGCCCTCCTGTATTGCATAGAAGAGTTCCATAGCTAAATCCTCCTCCTCCAGGACCACTTCATACATAACTACCTGGTTATACTCAAGTTGATGCTCGACAAAAAAGGATTCGACTTTATTGGCAAAAAGATGTTGCGCTAACTTTGAGGAAGCGACACTTAATTCAACCAGCTCTTCAAATTCATCTAGAGACAGGCTATGCTTTTGCAGCCATAACCAAGTAGCATCAACACTGCGAAGATTATTCAGTAAACGTAAGTTGTCTGCTGCCTGCTGAAGTTCTTCTGGCTCCACTTCAATACCTTGTTCTTCTTGAGCACGCGCAATAATTTTGCGAGTCAGAATAGCTTCGACGATAGAAGGAGTTTGACAGGAAAGCTTGATTTGCTGAAGAAGTTCTGCTTGGCAAATAGTAATAATTTCTGACATGATACAACTCCTAGTAATTGAGATGAAAGCGATCGCTTAAAGTTCTATACCGCCTTTTTGCAACTTCTTAAACGGATCGAGAATGAAGTCAATTAAACGGCGCTGCCGCACAATTACTTCCGCAGTAGCTGTTTGACCTGCTGTTAAAGCAAGTCGTTTATTTGAGGTTTGAATATAGGTCTGCTCTAACGCAATTTCTAGCTCAAAAGTTTCTACCTTGCCCTGCGGAGTTTCTTCAACTTTCGAGTCAGGTGAAATCCAACGAAGGTGCCCTTGCACCACTCCATAATCTTGGAAGGGATAGGCATCAAATTTAAGCTTGACTAGCTGTCCTACACGCAGAAAACCACTTTCTGGGACAGCCATCTTGGCTTTAAGCATAAGAGAAGTGCCTTTAGGTGCAATCTCAGCAACGATCTGACTTGGTTGCACCACAGCTCCAGCGCTTTGGATGGGCAGATGAAAGACTATACCATCAATTGGCGCATTGACTACACGTTGCTGCAACTGAAATAGCAGAGACTGAATTTGGTTTTTGGTTTGAGCGATTTCCGCTTTTAAGCCTGCAATCTGGGTTTGGATTTCTTTGATTTGTCTCTGACTCTCCATCACTGTTAGTTCGCCTTGACGCAGAATGCTTTGGTAAGTACTCTGCTGTTTTTTGAGTTCAGCTTGGGCTTGTTGTAAATCTGATTGAGCTTTTTGCAGCCGCTGTCTGTTCTCAATCATGGTGCGTTCGGCATCGTTTACTTGGAGAACCGAAATAATGCCTTGCTGTCGCAGACTGCTATAACGTCCGAGAATGTCCCGATCCTTAGCTAAAAGTTCCTGTGTTGAGTTAGATTCTGTTTGATGAAAACTCAATTGTTGCCGAATTTGGTTAATTTGTGCCAACTGTGCTGATGCCTGGGCTTGACTTTGCAGTTGCTGGGTGCGAGCAGTACTCTCTAGTTGTTTTTTCATCAGTTCCAGCAGTGGCAGCCGATCTCGTTGACCTTCTAACCTGGCTTGAGCTTGTTGGAGTTCAGAAAGCACTTCCTCTGACTCCAGCACCAGTAAACTTTGCCCTCTCCGTACTAGTTGACCTTCTTTGATCTTAATTGCAGATACTTTTCCGGCAACAGGTGCATCCAGCCTAATAGTTTTACCTTGAGGCTCAAGTCGCCCTCTGGCACTACCTGTCTCGTCTACTTTGGATAGCATCGCCCAAGGTAAGACAATCGCTGCAAAGACGACTAGCCAGTACAGCAATCCGCGTGTCCAAACTCGTGGCAACGTATCAATCAGTTCCTTGGTTAAGGAAGACCAGTCATCGCTAACAGATTCAGAGGATTTTAACTCAGTTGATGATGTTTGATTGGGTTTGTTAATGTCCAGCAGCTCTTGGGATAAACCTTGGCTACTAGGGTAGTGACCGTTTTGACTGAGCCGGTCTTGTGTATTTAATGGTTTTGGCATGATTGCTTAACGATTATCTTCAGCCTGCTATAGTCAGTTGTTGCTGGTTAAGGTAGAAGTAGTGACCGCGTTTAGCCATTAATTCATCGTGAGTGCCACTTTCAACTAAAATGCCTTTATCTAGCACCAGAATTAGATCGGCATTGCGTACCGTGGAGAGACGATGTGCGATTACCAGGGTTGTCCTGTCTTGAAGAATGGTGTTGAGGTTAGTCTGAATAATCCGCTCTGATTCAGCATCAAGGCTACTAGTCGCTTCATCTAAAATCAGCAATCGGGGATTTCCTAGCAGGGCACGAGCGATCGCGATTCTCTGTCGTTGTCCGCCAGAGAGCATTCCTCCGCCCTCTCCAATTTGGGTTTCGTAGCCCATCGGTAGTTCCTTAATGAACTGATGCGCTCCTGCTTGTTGGGCTGCTTCAATAATGTCTTCCAATGTGGCTTCTGGATGACCGACACTAATGTTTTCTCGAATCGTACCGCCAAACAGAAAGGTATCTTGATCGACTACGCCAATTTGCTGCCTAAGCGATCGCAATGCCAAGCTGGTGACATCATAGCCATCGATCAAAATCTTCCCAACAGTTGGAGGATAGAGACCCAAAAGCAGCTTGGAAATGGTTGTTTTCCCAGAACCACTGCGCCCAACCAGCGCTACTATTTGTCCTGGCTGCACTTCAAAACTAATATTTTCCAGGGTGTTGACATCGCTTTCTGGGTGGTAGCGGAAAGTGACTTGTTCAAAGCGAATATGACCATGAATTGGTGGTAGAAATTGACGAGCCTGGTGTTGCAAGTCTTCTTCTGGCTCAGCGTCAATCACGTCATTGATGCGCTCAACGGCAATAATCACTTCCTGTAACTCATTCCACAGCACGGTTAGTCGCTGAAAGGGATTAATTACATTTCCTAGCAACATATTGAAAGCAACTAACTGCCCAATAGTCAGTTCGTTTTGAATCACTTGCCACGCTCCAAACCACAGTAATGCTGTAGTTACTAGTGTTTCGATAGTTAAGCTAAAAGTCTGGAGCGTGTTGCCAATTACCTGTCCAGAAAAGGTCTTTTTAATCGACTTGCCAAAGAGTTCCTCCCACTTCCAGCGCACTGTCTGCTCAACCGCCATAGATTTGACTGTACGAATGCCACTCAGGGATTGAATCAGATAGCCAGTCTCTTCGTTATTGGCAGCAAATATCTCACGCGAGACTCGTTGCAAAAAAGGCGTAGCAATTAGCGCCAGTAAGACAAAGGGTGGCACAATCACTAATGTTAGCAGTGCCATCTTCCAGCTGTACCAGAACATCAGTCCCATATAAACAAAAACTGTCAGTAAATCAAGAAAGATTGACAGTGCTTCACCTGTAATGAACTGCTGAATCTTAAGATTTTCCTGCACGCGGGAGATGATGTCTCCGACGTAACGGGACTCGAAATAGCTCAAGGGCAACCGGAAAGTATGGCTAATAAAACCGACAATCAGCGCTAGATCTACTCGGTTAGCCGTATGGTCTAGAAGGTATTCCCGCAGTGTAGTCAGGGCGATTTGGAACAAGCCAAAGATTAGTAATCCTAACCCTATGGCTGTTAAAGTCAGATTACTACGCTGTACGACGACACGATCCAACAGCAATTGAGTAAACAACGGCGTAATCAGTCCAAAGATTTGGATCAAGATAGAGGTAACAAATACTTCCAGCAATACGAGCCGATGGGGTTTTACCAACTCAAAGAATTGCCAGAAGGATTGTTTAGCTTCATCAGCATCTTTCAGTAAGGCTGTGGGCTGGAGTAACAATGTATAACCAGTCCAACCAGCTTTAAATTGTGCATGAGTCAGGCTACGCTGACCAATAGCAGGATCGGCTGCAATGACGCGATCGCTCGTTACTTCATAAACTACGATGTAGTGCCTTCCTTCCCAGTGGACAATGGCAGGCAAGCTTTGTTCGGCAAGTTTGTTGAGGCTGGCTTTTATAGGTCGAGTCGTAAACCCAATGCTTTCTGCTGCTGCTGCTAGACCTCGCAGCGACGCACCATTGCGGTCAACATTGGCAATTTCTCGCAGTCGATTGACGCTAAAGCGTTTTCCCCAGTAGCGGCTCACCATGACTAAGCAGGCAGCACCGCAGTCAGAGGCACTCTGTTGTTCAAAAAATGGATAGCGCCGAGTGAATCGCTGCCACAAATGACCAGCTTGTAATGTGGGGCTGGGGAAGTAAGCCTTACTAATCTTTTTCTGGTTTTTTCGGTTAACAACTGGCTCTTTAGAAGAATGAAGGGGGATTCT
>NZ_JAOCNC010000010.1 GCF_032860985.1 Chroococcidiopsis sp. SAG 2025 | reverse complement strand
GGTTGTGAGTCAAAGAAGTGTGGGATAAGTAGCAAAATCATTCCAAGTCCAAGGACGTGTGGCTAAATCTGCTCGTTGAGCCGCTGTAGTTTCCAAACGTGAATGCTGCCAGATCCAGTTGAAATAGCTGACAACTAATCGCACGGTGACTTGAGTTTGTTCCCATAGCTTACTAAATTTGTTCTACCGTCGATGCCAGCGTCCCGTCTGCTGTCGTAATGTGCCGTTAGTTCGTTCTAAGCGTTGGGTCAAGGCTTTAGTAATATAGTGGTCAGCTTCTATTGGCAAAACCCGCTCATATCCTTTCCGACTGTCAGTATGCGATTCTCGACAATCAGTTTTGCCTTCGCTTGTGACTATCAATTCTGTGAGAAATTCATCAGTATGCTTACCTACTCGCGCACTCAGAATCAGTCCACTGGTCTGTGCCAGGCTCAAACCAATCCAACAGTCTCCCACCTCTAACTCTCGGTAGTGCTAAAGAGGGCAGGATGAGATAGCTGGCAAAGAAGCATTGTAGTGATGGATGAAATTCCAAATTGCGCCAATGTGATTCTCCAACTTTTTGGAAAACGACAAGGTCTTTCGAACCAATCTCGACACCCGTTGCCGTAACGTGCAGTTGAACCGCTCGATGTAGCTAGTCTTTCCGGTTTCTTTACCCACCGCTCGATGGCGCTTGCTGGGCAAAGCAACTGGGTAGGCTGACCAAAAATCACTGTAGATCACGGCACACTGCCGATAAACTGAAGGCAGCGACTGCCATAAGGTTTGAGCTGACTCGGCACTATGGTCTCCGATGTAAACACCCACAATTTCACGAGTGGCAGCATCTAAAGCTAACCAAACCCATTGCTGATTACCTTTGTCGTCGACAAATGACCACAACTCATCCATCTGTACTGTCAGACGACTTTTCAGCTTTGGGCGTACCTGCACCTCCCGCTCCACCCGCTTGTATTTCTGATTGACATATTGTTGCACCCACAGTTCGGAAATCTGTAAGGCGCGGGCAATGCCTGCCAGTGGCAGTTTCTCTAACAAAAGCCGATCTATGATGCCTTTGGTTTCCTCACTAATCATTCGCCACTGCGGAGCTTCAACGAACTGCCGCCCACACTCTCGACATTTATAATTCTGTTTACCATGACGAGTTCGGCCGTTTTTCACCACATCAGAAGACTGACAATTTGGGCAAGCAGGAACAGCAACAGACATAGCGCAGCATTCCATCACATCTAGTTCTATTCTCTCATCCTTTCCTGTTTAGGACTACCGCACTGTAGCAAAAAACTGCTGCATAAGGACAAGCGCACAATTGTATACCGCACATTATTCGGCAAGTTACATCTTAAATGCCATCGACTATTTCACTGCCCGTGCCAAGAACAGCCAACTCGCAGCTTTAACCCATTAACCAACTTACTACCAGAACGCACTTCAAGAGAACTATTGTACCTGGAGTCCAAGTTTGGGTCTTTGATGTCCTACGGACTGTCTGTGAAACTATTGCAGGAAGTACTACCAATAGAAAGAGAAATAAATCCTACATCGGTACGGAATAACTTACACTCAATTGGTAAACGTTTAGAAGACGAATTGAGTGAAGAAAAAGGAGGATACATCGAAGGTTGTCCAAGAGATTGGGAGGAATTGCCCCGACCTGATTTACCTTTGGTACTGGGAATAGATGGCGGATATGTTCGTTCCTACGACAAAAAATCGCTTCCCAAAGGGAATTTTGAAGTTATCGTTGGTAAGAGTATAAAAGCAGACGGTACATCCAAGCAATTTGGGGGAGTTTATTGTTACGATACTAAACCCCAGCGTCGGATCTTTGAGGTGTTGAAATCTCAAGGAATGCAGATGAATCAACAAGTAACTTTTCTGTCAGACGGTGATGAGAAGATCCGCGAACTACAGTTCGCTCTCAACCCAAACGCAGAATATTTACTGGATTGGTTTCACATCACCATGCGGCTGACAGTGATGAATCAAATGGCAAAAGGACTTAGCAAAAAAGATACCGAACTAGATACAGACATACCCAAAGAACTGGAACGAATTAAGTGGTATCTGTGGCATGGAAACGTGTTCAGAGCATTGCAACTGCTAAAAGACCTTGTGGACGACCTAGAAATCGTGATTTTTGATGGTAATAGCCGACTAGAGGTAAAAAAGCTGTTGAAGGTGGTGCGTGAGTTTGAGAGCTATATTTCCAACAATGGGCTTTATATCCCCAACTATGGAGAACGTTGGCGAAATGGTGAAGCCATTGCCACTGGATTCGTGGAATCAACGGTTAATCAAGTCATCAGCAAGCGGTTTATTAAAAAACAGCAGATGCGGTGGACTCCCAAAGGTGCCCATCTTCTGCTCCAGGTCAGAATACTGGTTCTAAATGAAGATTTACGCAGCAAATTCCAACAATGGTATCCTGGTTTTCAATTAGAGCGCCAGCAAAATCAGCAAGTACCTCATATGCCTTAAATTCTCCGTATAATCATGCGATTTAAACTACTTGTAAAGCTAGATTCTCTGTAAAAGGTTGGCTTGTTTTTTCGGTCTATGTGTAAACCCAACTTTGGAGCGATTGTTGGTAAAATCAGTGTATGTACTCCAAGCTTTTCAGGGGTTTAGGTCATGGAACAACAGATCGTCCAACCACCGCTCATTTGGGAAAACGGAAAAACTCAAACATAAATCTCCTAACTCTCGCAAGTATGAAGAGATTAGAATTAGGGAGCATTTGTTACCAGAAGAAGTCTCTGCGATGCGCTCAGCTATCAAAAAATTCAAGGGTCGCCACGCTCACCGAGATTCAACCATAATTTTGCTTTGCTACCGTCACGGGTTGCGAGTGGCAGAGGTGGCATCTTTGCGATGGGAGCAAATAGATTGGAATGGTGGCACAATTTACGTGAAGCGAGTCAAAAAAGGGACATCCTCGGTTCAACCACTTTCCGGTCTAGAGATTCGCTCTCTGCGTCAGATGCAACGAGATTATCCCGCTAGTCCCTATATTTTCCAGTCTTCTCGACGTAGCCCATTGGCATCTGATACGATAGCCGGCATTGTTGAGCGGGCTGGTAAATTAGCTGGTTTGCCTTTTCCTGTTCATGCTCATATGCTGCGGCATGGAACAGGTTATTATTTGGCGAATCGAGGCATTGATACTCGAACAATTCAGAGTTACTTGGGGCATAAAAATATTCAGCATACTGTTCGTTACACCGAACTTGCATCTACCAAGTTTCATGGGCTTTGGGATGATTAATGTTTAAAGCCCCTGCTTAA
This sequence comes from Chroococcidiopsis sp. SAG 2025, assembly GCF_032860985.1. Taxonomy (GTDB): domain Bacteria; phylum Cyanobacteriota; class Cyanobacteriia; order Cyanobacteriales; family Chroococcidiopsidaceae; genus Chroococcidiopsis. The sequence goes on along the minus strand of NZ_JAOCNC010000010.1, from coordinate 74,977 downwards.
CCCTGTTGTGTCACTCTAGGAGGGGCTAATCTCTGAAAGGTTTTCGACGCTTCGCTTTCAACTTTTTGGCTATAAATTTTGGTTACTGTTAGAAAATAAAGCTTCTAGCTTTGAGCCAATCAAGGTTACAGTCAGGAGCTTCAATTTTTACTGTCCGAGAGTGACACAACAGGGTTAATTGTTGCCCATCTCCCCCGAAAAAAATCGCTCTCGTCAGCTAATCCACTGCTCATTCAGTAACGCCCAAAATTTACTCATTTCTCCCTATTTGTGCAACAGAGCCCCTTGCCAGTGCCAAATATGCTCCTCGATAGATGCTGTTGGAGATAGCTGCGGAGTAATCACGAGGGGTTATGAAGATTTATGAATGGTGGTCTTCATAGATCGTACATATTTTTACCAACGTACGGCAGTGGAGATCGCCTCTCAGCCCTCGTCTTCTACTTTGCTTGCGCTTACATCGGTTTACAAGAAGGATTGAAGCCATAAGTATACTTCCAGCGAGAAACAGTGTCCTCTCCAATCGGAAAAACTTCTCTCTCATCATTTTTCATCGTGATCCGTGCTTTAACCTGTCCAGGCTGGGCGCTACTGAGCAAATTGGCAACATTAGAATCGATCGCAAATAAATTGCGTGCCATGTACATAGTACCGGTTTGCTTGCTACCACCGTCGTCAGCACTATAGGTATAATTGCCGCTAAATTGTTTTTCAGCGGTTACTGGTTGGGGGCTTAATTCCACAACCTTTTTGTTAACTAACATCTCCAGCTTCTCAGGTATAATCACTTGTGCCACTGCTTCTTTATCTAAGTCACCCGCAGTAGCGTATTGGCTGATCAGTTCGGCAAAACATCCGCGAGTATTACTGCCCCATAAGGAGACATAGACAACCCTACCTGGAAATGGTGCAGAAAAAGGCCGTTCGACTTTAATAAATCTGCCAGTTAGATTAAAGAGGTTCGTGCTGCCTTGATTGGAATTTACCAGTTTTTGATTGCTTTTATCAACTCCGTGGCGATCAATCACGACTCTTCCCAATACCGTACCAGCAAGACTATCTTGGATATTGGTCACTTTACTGAAGGGCCACTTTTTCCCTGCCCAAGGTAAACCATTAATCGTATCGAGGTCATCTTCACTCATTGAAGCTTCGGAAGCTTGTTGGGCGACGGTAGTAGATGCAGTTAAGTTCGCCAGAATCACAGCGAACGTCAGACCTAAATAACCCAATAGCAAATTTTTTTTAAGCATTGTCTTTGTTAGTCCAAAATTTAGTAATTTAGTTTCTAAAGGCAACGTCTACCGGCACAAATAGGTTGTTGAGCATTATTAGCAGGGCGAACTGTTTCAGGGAGTTGAGGGGCTGTCAGCGTCGGAGAATTGTTGCTCGTTGCTTCAGAGGAGGGGGAATTCTCAACTTGTACTGCTAACTTCATACCTGTCTTTGATACTAAATTCAGAAAAGTTTTAATGGGAATACCCATATTAAAACCAGTTTTGCTGTCGCTTGCTTCGCCCGATTCATTACTCGCACTTTGAGAAGTTTCACCTTGTCCGTGAATTCCTACTAAATGACCTTCGGAATCTAGTACCGGACCGCCGCTAAATCCGGTACGAGTTGTATTAGTGTAAACCAATGCGTAACCGCCTTCTTTCGGCTTCAAAAAACGTCCCGATATCTCTCCCGATGTGAACCGATAAATCCGTTCTTCAATTCCTGCCCCAGGATTGGGAAATCCAGCAATATAAACTGGAGTCCCTTCTAATGCTCGGTCGGAATTGCCTAGTTTAGCGGTCATATAGGTGTCATTACTGCTAAACTCCATGATCGCTAAATCCACTCCTGGAAGTCTTTTTACAGTGCTGTAATCGAGCGGATAGCTTTTTCCGTCTGAGGTCTTAATTGTATATTGCCAATCAGAATACCGCATGACGTGCCAAGCAGTTAGAACGTAATAATTGTTCTTTTCTTTAGCAACAATAACTCCCGAACCAGGGTTTTGAGTATCGATTAAAACGGTAATTTTTTTAGCAATTTCACTAACCTCAACTCCAGACAAAGCCATCACAATTGAAGGCACGATAACTCCTGAAGGTAATATAACTGCGGTTATAGCGATCGCTGCGGTAACAAGCAGCGGTGCTGTCAGTCGGGAATGGAATTTCATCGCTCCACCTTCAACTTTGCTAAGTATCTAACCGCATACACTTTTTTGCTGCTTCTGCCTTAGTTCGCATCTGCAAAATTTCTAATGGCAGTTGTTGCGAATTCTTCACCTGCGAGGAAATTTGCAGTGATCGCATAGAGTTAGAATTTTGACGGGCAGAAGATTTTGGAAATAGTTGGATGAAAGTTGCGATCGAAATTGCCCAACTCGATTTGACCATTAATTCATATATTGGCGCACAAGGCTTAGAACCATCTTTAAATACATATGGATCTCCCCATAAGGGATGTGCGTGCATACCATTAATTGCTACAACTTCACCGCGTAAATTCAGCACGGGACCACCGCTCATACCTTTTTCTACTGCATTTGTGTATCCTACTTGATATCCGCCATCAAGGGCTTTATCAGTTACAAATGTTACGTTTCCATCTGTAAACTTAAACTCTGTAGTTTGAGAAGTGTCGGCATCGGCTGGAAAACCAGCAGCAAATACTTCATTTCCAACTACTAGCGTCTCATTTTCCGCCAACAAGGCAGTTGAATAGACTTTGTTTGGGCTGTGAAATTGGAGTACAGCTAGGTCGTTATTTTGAAAATTTATTGCCGTGACTGTAGATGCAGAATAAATAATACCATCATGAGTTTGAACTGTATGCTGCTTTCGAGGCTGCAATACGTGTTCGTTTGTTACTACCGTGTAGACCAAGCCTTGACGTTGAATTAAGATACCCGAACCCCAACTATCTGTTGATCGCACTTTGACAGTGATCGCGCGGGCATATTTGTGGAGTTCACTGACAGCAAGAGCGCGTTTTTCCGTTGTGGATAGTTGAGCTGGTGACAATGTATTAGATAAGGCGAATGGAGGTGCAGACATCAGGTTTTTTCCCTTTACTGCTAGTCCAACAAGTAAGCTAGCAGTACAAACAACTAATGCAATTGATCGCAAATTCACCTTATTTTCTAGTTAACTCATTCAGTTTTACCAAAGTTTATTACTACTAGTACCGCTTTGTTGGCTAGGAGTCATCTGAGGAGCGTTAGTAGCTTCGCCTGCACCTGGATCGATCAACTGGTTGACATTGACGTAAACGCGATCTGCACTTTCATTTAGAGGTCCACTGGCTCGCACGCGCACGTTGACCAGATTTTGCAAGACTTCTCCAGGATTGCTTCCTGGTTTGAGCGTAAACAGGACTCCCGTACAACTACCACCTTCGCGATCGGCAACGCAAATAACAGGCTGTCCGGTCTTTTTATCGTACCCAGTTGTCAGATAATTTAAAGCGCCGTTTTGATAGTAAGTCTGAAACTTTTTCGAGACTTCCTGACAGCGCTTTCGAGGAGTCCATTGCGAACCTTTAAAATGATTGGAACTCCATCTAATGACTGGTACGCTTTTAGTTGCCGTTCGGGCTAAAGTCGTTGGTACGCCATTGTTCGTACCGCAGACAAAAGTAACTTTTTCCCCAGCCGGAGCAGGCTGGCTACTCATAACTGTATTGGCAATTATTACAGTTAATATAGTAATGCCAGAAGTAAATAGATGAACTTTCATAGATTAGCCTCTTTCATCGGTTCTGTTATTTCATCTCCCAAGCTGGTGTAACAGCTTTAACAACCGTAACATTTTTGTAATCACGGATCTTCCATTTTTGATGTTCTGCTACCAAATCGTAGCGAACGCGCGTGGTATCTAAAGTTGTAATTTTGCTCGTCCCGTTTTCTACTAGCGTCCTTTCCTCAACAATGACGGCTTGAATAGTTGCTTCATTTCCTTTCACGATCAGGTCTTCAATCGCATCTATTTTTTGAGAACCATATTTATAGGATGCTTTATGACTCGCCAGCCAATTGATCGAGCTATATGGTTTACTTGAAGTTAAGATTTCATCAGACAGTTTGCCTGTAGTTAATTCCTCTGCCAACTGCCGATTGTAGGGAGGAGCAAATATTTCTTGTTTGGCTTCTTGCCACCGCTCGATTAAATCTCTAGCTTCTTGCTTGGAAATAGAGAGCATTTGTGCTGAGTGCCACCACATGAAAAAACCACCCACAACACCAACACCGACCGCACCCGCGATCGCTGGTACGGCTTTTTGCCAATTCTTGCCCCCAGAAGTTTTATCATTTGGTATTATTTCTGGGGTTCGAGCAGCATCCTGGGCGATCGGCGGCAACGTCTGCGATACTTGAGTTGCCATTCCGGTTCGATTTACTTCCGTTGCGGCTAGTTCTGAGGCTGAAGCAACTTGTGTTACTGGCATCTGCAATGCTTGTAGCATCTCTTTGGCTGTGGGGTAGCGATCCCCTGCCATTGGTTTAATTGCTTTATCTATAACAGTTGCAAAACTGGGGCTAACGCCTATAGCGTACTGCTGCCACATAACCTCGCCTGTTCGACGATCGAGCATCTCGTTAGGTAGCTTGCCTGTAAGTAGGTAAGTTGCCGTTATTCCTATACTAAAGATGTCACTCGCATACACGGGTCGTCCAGCTTGCTGCTCGAGCGGCATAAACCCTGCCGTACCAATGGCGATCGTCTGGTTGAAGTTACCCGCCGAGGACATCATCGTTCCCATCATTTCTTTAACCGCACCGAAATCGATTAAGACTGGTTTGCCGTCTGAGGAACGCAAAATAATGTTGCTCGGCTTAATATCCCGATGAATAATATGTTTCTTATGAACGTATTCCAGTACTGGCAAAATGTCTACTAAAATTTGCTTCACCGCATTTTCGCTCAGTAACCCTTCCTGCTTCACCTTTGCTTCTAGTGTTTGACCCTCAACATATTCCTGGACTAAGTAAAACTTGTCATTTTCACAAAAATATGCATACAACTGAGGAATTTGATTGCTGGCATCGCCTAATGCTTCCAACACTGCGGCTTCTCGCCCAAACAGATCTTCAACCCACTTTTGAACTTGAGGAGTACGATCTGCGAGTTTAAGTTGCTTAATTACACACCGACGACTTGAAGGCATTTGCGTATCTTCTGCTACAAAAGTTTCGCCAAAGCCACCAGTTCCCAGCTTTTTTTGCACGCGATAGCGATTGTTCAAGAGTGTCGGCGCAATCATATTTTAGGCACTCAAGATTTATTTCAGTTGATATATTGAATTTATACAATAAATGTTCTATGTTTTCTGTTACAAATTCGTGACAGTTTAAACCTCAGCTCGACTTGATCCATTTTGAAGAGGAAAGGTAGCAAGATCGGGAAAGCGTTGTTTGATTTATCCTGATGAGCTTGCTATCGAAAGAATTTCTGCCTTCGGTCCTAACGTTTGCGCCACTCTTTTCCAAACCGGTGTGGGAGTCAGCCCTGGTTCTGCTAATCGGTGCGATGGCATTGTCAACTTAATCGGACAATTTCAAAATTAAACACTGTAATTCCTAACTCGTTAGGATCGCTCAATTTATGCAGCAGATTTCAGCCCCACAACATCTTGCCAATCTTGAAATCGTTGGCGTAAAAGTTGGCGATAGCGGTGAGTTGACTCAGATCTTGCAGCATTCTCGATAAGCAAGAATGGGTAAAGGTTTGAGGATAATTTCAAAATCGAATTGTGCAGCAATGTCAGCATTGACTCGGATGAACCGCAGCAATTGTAACCACAGAACCGAGGGAAACAGTACAGTTAATGCCAAATCACTGGCAGCTTTCCAATCCAGGACAGGAGGTAGTGACCATTGGTCAATCCAATGCGCCAATAGATAGGCAATTAGCGCTCTTGATGAGCCAGCGATAGACACCAAGTTTCGTAGTTTGCCCAAAGCGATGCAGCCCAAAACGATGTTTGCTCGTTTTGAAAAAGCCCTCAATGCAAGAGCGCTTACGTCCTAGCCGCACCAGATAAATGCCAGAGTAAGGATGGGTAGAAACGACAAAGCGCAGTTCTCGCTTGCCTTCGGCTCGTTTGAGCCAGAACCAGGACACCGTCAGTGGCTGTGTGTCTCCCGCTAAATACACCTGTTGTCCACGGTTGGCATGGCGATACAGTTGCTTTAGATGACGACCGTCCTGCATTTTGCGATTGCAGCGCATCCCCACGACTGCTCGCCACGACTGCTTTCGCACTGCTTTGAGAAACTCTACGGTGCCAAACTCCGTATCTGCCTGTACAATGACCACCCTGCCCTGACTCAACTGGGTTGGAACCGTTGCCAACAACTTGCAGGCTAATTGTACTGGGCGCTTGATAGCCTTTGCCCCGCCAGACCCGAAAGCTCCAAGGCACTCGCCACTCACCCACCACCAGGTACAATACTACTAAATGTAATCCCCGCTTACCGTTAAGTATTCTCACCCAGGGGTCAGGTGCCTTGGGGTCATTCGTCGGCGTACTCAACTGCAAAAACTTGCCGCACTTTTCGAATGTCGTTAGATCGATCGACACTCGCAAAGGAGTGCTTGGATGAGGGGGATGAGCGGTCACTTGCTGCAACACCATTTGACGAGTCGTGCGAATCACGCTACGAGTAGACCAATTGTAGTGATTCAAAAATCGACTCAATGAAGAAGCGGATTTCACCTGGGTGTGCTGGGGTAAAGGATATCCTTGAGCTTCAAGAAACAGCCCGAACAGGGCGTTTAGACTGGCTTTCTGGTATGTGCTAGGCATTAAGCAAAGAAGGCTATAGACTAGCCCTTGGGCGTATTCGACGATGGTTTCCATAATCGTCAACTCAAATTATTCCTACGCCCTTTCTTCCAGATTTTGGCTCTTTTGGCAACCCTTTATTGAGAATGGTGCAAGATCTCAGTTGATGTTGTTTGGGGTGAAAGTGGTCTCGAATCGGACCAAAAGCAGAAAGAAATCGTTGCGCTTGCCCTGGTGATTTGAATTTTCGGTCATGCGCGGCGGAAGTGTGGGACTGCTAGACTGAAGCATTGTGTAGTCAATCAGGAGCAACATAATGAAATGTCCTTTGTGCGATCGTGAGAAACCGCGTAAACATGGAAAGACGAGTAAAGGTAGTCAACGGTACTTCTGTCCCCTCAGCAACAAACCTTTACCGATACCTTTGATACACTCTACTACCGTCGCCAAGTGAGTGAGGAAGATGTACGAATTGTGCTACAGGCACATACAGAAGGTAGTAGTTTACGGGGCATCAGCCGTATTAGTGGCTTAGCATATGACACAGTTGTCAGTATTGTTCGTTCCTCGGCTCAAAAAGCGCAGATGGTACACAATCGCGAGGTAAAAGATGTCAATACCGATGCCATTGCTGCCGATGAATTATGGTCATTTGTTGAAAAAAACAAAAGCGCTGTTTGCCTGAAGAACTTGAAGCCGGAGATTGCTGGATTGCCCTCAGTTTAGCTCAGCTAAGTGGGTTAATTCTCACAGCTCGCGTAGGCAAGTACACCGACTCTTTAGCGCAGGAGTTAATCACAATTACTGAAGGCAAGACCAACTGCAAAGAATGGGATACTGATGGTTGGTCAGCATATGAGCGAGTGCTACCAGATGAAGTTAACCATTATATTAGCAAAGCCTTGACACAACGCCTGGAGAGAACAAACAGCACTCTCAGGCAGCAAACAGGACGTTGGCATCGACGACAGAACAAATTCGCTAAAGCCTGGGAGCAGACAAAAGTTACTCTCAAGCTTGTGATTAACTATTTCAACTGGATCTGGCAGCATTCTTGCTTGGGAACTACAGCCGCCCAAAGAGCAGAGCTTGCCGATCGTGCTTGGACTTGGAATGACATCGCTACTTATCCCACACTTTTGTAGGGCATGACCGCAATTCCTCAACTTCTCTATTCCTGCCATGCCTCTGCTACATTTCGCAACTCTTCTGCTACCAACTGTCACACTGCTCTACTATTCATGCAGGAGGTCTAATAATCACCGATCGGTGCTTGCGGCCGACAGCAAGCTTCCGAGGCGAGATCATCACCCGGAAAACAGCATAAAACCACAAGGGGGAGAGAGGGAGCCTTTGGACTCCTATCCCGAACTACCGTCGCAAGATGTTGAGCGGAACGGGATTTTCAACCATATCCAACCGCGCCAGATCCCCATCAATCTTCAAAATGATGAACGGATTTGCCCACTCGCAGTGACTAGGACAGCCTTCCCAAACGACCCGATCCCCCACTTGCAGGGGTCTAGCTGGATCGGCTTCCCCGCATTGGTCTTCGCTGGGCAAGTTCGTTGCCGCTTCCGTAGGGGCTTGGGAGGGCTCCTGCCCATGAGGAGGAAACTCAGGCGCTTGCTGCTGCGGGATCTTCCCGAACCCTTGACCGGAACGCCAAACAGGAGAAGCGTGATCAGGCACTGTTGGATTCAGGTCAAGAGCCATTTGAGTTGGGGAGTCATCGGTGGAAACCGGAAAAGCATCCGCACCAAATGCGCCGTCAGGGGGGAGCGGCTCCGGTTCCGGTGGATCGGCGATGGGGGGATCGGCAAGAAGCAACGCCTCGATGTTAGGCGCCAAGTCTCCGTCACAGCGCAAGCGAATTCCACGCAAAATGGGACGTCCCTGGGCATCCGTATCCTGAGTGACTGCCCATCCTAGGGTCCGCTGACACAGTTCGATAGCGTCCGAAATGAAATTCTTGACGCTTTTGGCTTGATAGCCCGTGCTGGCGCAGTAGTGGCTATAGGAACCAAACGCCGTTGAGGTAGCGGGCTGATAAGTCTCTGTAGCCCATTCCTTCTTGTTGGTACCGATCCGCAGGATCGCATCGGGATCGCAGACCACCCAATCATTCAGCCACGCCGCGATCGAATCGGTGCGGATTTTCGCCTGCCATAGCGTCGTCGTCAGGCTCTGGGCGCTGACCTGACGCAGGGTAGTAGTAATCTCTTCATTGGAGATGGACAGCAAATAGCGTGTGAATGCCGAAAGTTCAGGAGCAAACAAGGTATCCATATCGCGCACCGCTTTGGGCTGATGCTCCAAAGGCAGCATTAACACCCGCCGCGTCAGCCAGGAGCCGCCATCGCCATGGAACAGAGGACTATTGCTGGTTACCACTGCCATGCCGGGAAAGCGCAGGCTGAAGCTATCCCGATACAGCCGCCGTCCCGACAGGGTGTCCTGTCCTGTGAGCTTCTTGAAATTCGACATCTGCCCCGTCACCTTGTCCTGATCGGACAGAATCACCAAGCGCTTGCCGATGAGGCGCGCGACTTCGTGCTTGTCCTCCAGATCGCGGAAATTCCCCGCCCAGCAGTTGCTAGGCCCAATCAACTCTTCCAGCAAACGGGTGTAGGTGGATTTCCCGGTGCCGCCTGGACCAATCAGGTGCAAAAACTTCTGCAGATCGGCGCGGCCGCGCAACACGGCGGCGGCAAAGCAGATCAGAATCCGCTTATGCTCTTCGCTACGAGCGACTTCCGACAGCCAAACGCCGATCGTCTCCCAGCCTGTCTCCAGCGGAGTGTAACGGCGTGGCAAGCGCCAGGTGAGACGGTATCCAGGGGCATGGGGCTCGAACGCACCGGTTTGCAAGTTGAACACGCCATTCTCGAAAGGCAGCACCTCCTTGCGCTCGTCCCACAAGCGGACGTGCAGCTGGTGGCGCATCTTGGTGACCACGTTGGTCACATAGCGTGCCGAGTTGTATCCCGTGACGCCCTTGGCGGCGAGCATCTTGTCGATGACCGATTCCAGGTAGGAATCCGATACCGGACCCCAGATGCCTGCATGGTCGAGCTCATACTCCATCCAGGACTTGTGCTCGTCATTATAAAGGAAGCGGTCGCGATACTCTTCCGCCAGTTGATTGCCAATGATGTCGGCCGCCGGAACCTTGCTTGGCGGCGCGGTGGCCTGAAACTGCCGCTCCCAAGCGCCAAAATCAATCACATGGCCCAGCACGTCCCGCTTGAAACGGTCGCCACCGCAGTTCTGTATATAGTCATCCATGCCCTTGCCTTCCTCGACAGTCCATTGTCCAGTCGCTGAATACAGCGGTAATCCGAACAATTTTAGCTGATGGAGGAGGGTTCTCTCGGCTTGGCGAACTGATTTATTGGTCGAGGCATCGGCGTCGAAGGCGATGATGAAACCGAAACCCTGTGTGGCAAACCGTTCCAGGGTGGCCACCAGATAGCGGCGCCCCTGGGGATCATCATCCTTGGGAGTCAGCCCCATTTCCACGCCCAGCAAGCCAATGGTCGGAATTCCAATGGCGCAGCCGGCGATCGCCTTGTACATGCCTTCGGTCAGCACCAGGCACGGATGCCCATCAACTTGATAACAGCGATCCCGCAGCGCCTCTAGATCCTCCCAATAATGGGGATCGTCAGGGCAGGTAGGCAGCATGGCGTCATACGCTCCCCTGCCCGTGCGGTATTTTGGGGCTTTTTTGTCGCCCTCCCCTTTCCAGGGTTTGTCAGGACGGAACTGTCCTTGACGGTTACAGCCTTCAAGCCAAATCCCCGGCGATTTAGCGGAATAGCCCAATCGCGCCGACGCTTGAGCAATATTGAGACTGGCGCTGTTGGCCTCAACCCAGCACGTCGGCAACCCTCGGCGCTGGGTAGCGTCAATCAAATGCTTTTCACACAAAGGGAGTGATTGAACACAGAACCGTTCGTTGGCAACAATCATGATATGGGGGCTCCTCGATTCGTAGGACCGGAGCCACGTCTGAAGAGAGGGAGGTTGTCGCCAGCGGTTTGAAAAATTTTAGGAAAAATTACCCCAGCCAGCAGCCACTTCCTGATGAAGTGTTACACTGGAGGAGAAACCGCTGACTTAGGGCTTTCACGTGTGTCGGCAAAACCTACGGGAAAGACAAACCGGGTCAGACGCGCTTCGGTTGATTTAATACCTCTAGGGTAACACGCTATGAGCGGTAACCTAGGCACGATCGGGACACTCGCTTTTAACAAGCAGAGATGCCCCGATTTTGCTTTTATAGTGTGAAGATCCCAATCCCTTGGCTGATAAGAATCAAATTGGTGTTGAGGAAAAATAGAAGAATCAGCGCGATCCCCAACGGATTCCATCAAAATATATTTACTTTTCTTAAAAAATATATTAAATATGCAACATAGCGGTATTGCAAGGCAGCAGGCTTGCCTGCGCCGCAGACAGAAAGGCTTAATATGGCAACGAATAACCTGGTGGAACTGACGGGCAATCTTGGGTCCGATCCCACTGTGCATACTGACCGCAACGGCGATGAGTTTATCCGCTTCAGCCTCGCTACCACGGATAGCTACAAGGATGAGAAAACCGGCGAATGGGAAGAACTACCATCCGTCTGGCATTCGATTTTCGGGTAGTCCTAAACAGGAAAGGATGAGAGAATAGAACTAGATGTGATGGAATGCTGCGCTATGTCTGTTGCTGTTCCTGCTTGCCCAAATTGTCAGTCTTCTGATGTGGTGAAAAACGGCCGAACTCGTCATGGTAAACAGAATTATAAATGTCGAGAGTGTGGGCGGCAGTTCGTTGAAGCTCCGCAGTGGCGAATGATTAGTGAGGAAACCAAAGGCATCATAGATCGGCTTTTGTTAGAGAAACTGCCACTGGCAGGCATTGCCCGCGCCTTACAGATTTCCGAACTGTGGGTGCAACAATATGTCAATCAGAAATACAAGCGGGTGGAGCGGGAGGTGCAGGTACGCCCAAAGCTGAAAAGTCGTCTGACAGTACAGATGGATGAGTTGTGGTCATTTGTCGACGACAAAGGTAATCAGCAATGGGTTTGGTTAGCTTTAGATGCTGCCACTCGTGAAATTGTGGGTGTTTACATCGGAGACCATAGTGCCGAGTCAGCTCAAACCTTATGGCAGTCGCTGCCTTCAGTTTATCGGCAGTGTGCCGTGATCTACAGTGATTTTTGGTCAGCCTACCCAGTTGCTTTGCCCAGCAAGCGCCATCGAGCGGTGGGTAAAGAAACCGGAAAGACTAGCTACATCGAGCGGTTCAACTGCACGTTACGGCAACGGGTGTCGAGATTGGTTCGAAAGACCTTGTCGTTTTCCAAAAAGTTGGAGAATCACATTGGCGCAATTTGGAATTTCATCCATCACTACAATGCTTCTTTGCCAGCTATCTCATCCTGCCCTCTTTAGCACTACCCAATATTGCCAGGGAGATCGCCTTCATCCATAATTTCATTCAACCGATTTGCTATATACCCTACCCAGTATTCCTGCCTTTGTGCCATGAACTCCCACGAGCCACCGCAGTCTTCTGGAGGGCAAGCACGTTGACCACCACTGCACACCGGATAAAAGCAATTTGATTTTGGAGTGAGAATTGCTTCGACCCGGATTTGATGCTGCCAGTTATAACCGAAGTCATATTCGTAAATAAAACGCTCTTTCGCACACCAGCCAAAATTTGATAATTTGACTTCTCTGGGGTCGTCATCAAACCAAATTCCCCCAATTTGTGCAATCCCGTACTGCTTGCCGTGAATTATAAAACGATGTAAATGGGAATTTGTCCACCCCATTGCTATCTGGATAATGTAGTGCAAATCGGCGATTGTGCTGTCACTACGGATTTTTACCCTACGCCAAATCATTGGACTGATGCCCAGGATAAAAATATGAAGCTGGTAGATGGCAAGTTGCTTAGAATTTGACATTAGGTCATCTTACCGCATTGCCAGTCCATCTCCCCCGAAAAAAATCGCTCTCGAACTTAGATGAGGTTCTAAATGTGCTTTTCTTGGCATCCTCCTATTTTACAAATAAAAGGGATAAACAATCCGGATTCCGTATTAGAAAGACCGCAACCACTGGCGGCAGCAGGCAACGATAATTTGAGCCGAAAATTGACTTGTTCGCAAGCCAGAGCGTTTATATTTCAAGTCGCAACAGCTAGTGTATCTGTTTAAGGAAAAAGGATTATTTTTGTAGAAAATAGTAGCTGATGAGATTTCTACTAATTTGATTTGATAATACCGAGTAGAAAGAGGCGCTGGCGAAATGTACTAGCTTGCTGAAGGTCGGGAATTATTGCTGCTAAAGTTTCCACAAATTCTGGTAAAGAAATTTGGGGATGAGATGCCAGGGTCTTTTGAACAATGAAGCTAGCGATCGGACCAATGATACCAGCCAATGCTTGCTCGCACTGACGTATAACAGTATTATCGAGCGCTTGCTCGTTCAAGTCTGGTAAACTTAGAGACTTCATTTGGGGTTGAAGATACTTGTCCTGCATTTTTGGTTGAGTAGTTGGTTGTTGCAGAATAGTTTCTGCCTTCTTCTCAAACTCAATCCTCTGGTTAGGAGTAAGCAGAAGTGTAATCTTCTCCACTAACACTTTAAGACTAGGTGAGTTCGCTGAAAATTTGCGTAGTAAAGTAGGAGCTATGGGTCCTATAAAATCTATCAGATCTTTCTCCAAGTATGCGTATTGTTTTGAGGTAAGGATAGAACCAGAGTGAGACTTTGTGTTAGCCAAAGGCTGACTTGTGGCAACAGAATGATCGCTTTTCCTATCGCATACCTGAGGTCTTGATAAATCACCATGCAAAATTGAGATAGTCTCCTCCCTAAAGGATCGAGATTGAGGCATTGGTGTAGCAATTATTGATGGTTGAGTTAGAGCTTCCTGCTGCTTGTAAAACTGCTTGTTCAGCTTGATTTCCATTTCCTCTTCATTAGCAGAAGCGAATAGCTCTAATAATTTCTTCTGCTTAAGTAAAACTTGGCTACGCTCGCGAACACCTGAAGGAATCACTACCCCTACACGGGCAGGCTGGTAACTCCACAAGTCTGGGGCAACTACGTTTTCCAAAGTAGCAGGTGGAAGATGCTGCCGATTTATAAGTGCCTCTGGTCCTTTGTGCAGGCAGGTAAAGATATTTTCGAGTTGGACAGCGTGCAGTAGCCCTGCTATGTAGTAACAGAAGAAGTACGGTACATGGCTGCGACCCAAGTCGTCCACCTCATCATTGTACAGCCAACCAAACAGGGTATGCTCTGGAGTGACTTGATGAAGATAAGCAGCTTGGTAGCCAGAGCGTGGGGGGTCGTAGGAATCCCAGTGCTGGTGAACTACTAGTTGCATGAAGGCTTGCTGAATTGACTTTGGAACTTGTGCACTAGCAAGGGTTCTCAGCCCCACTCCTGAAAAGCTAGTGTAGACAAGTTGACCTAAGAGCACAGGCATAAATTAAAGGGTAAAAAAAGTTAGAGCTAGCCTGTCATTTACTGGGAGGTACAGATTTAGCGGATATTTCAAGTGTCTTTTGCGCCATCTGGCGAATTTGTGCTTTGAACTCGGTGGGAGCGGCTTTCTCCGCTTGTGCAAACAGGACTCGCGCCGTTTTGTGATCGCCTTGAACGTGGCGTAGCACTGCTTTGCCAAACAGAGCATTGAAGTTGTTCTTTTGCTGGGCGAGAACCTGATCGTAGGCTTGTTCAGCTTTAGAAACTTGACCTGTGATCCTGTAGAGGTCAGCTAGCTGCAAGCGCAACTCAAAATGTTTAGGTTGCCGCTGGACTACTTCCTCCAGTAAGGCGACGGCTTGTTCAAACTGCCCTTGCTGCCGCAAAGTAGCTACCTTCATTAGAGCATCGATATTTTGAGGTTGGCGTTGGAAAACCCACTCAGAGTTGGTTAAGTAGAGGGCGATCGCCCCTACCAAACCGAAGAGTGCTAGAGCAAAGAGCAAGAGTTTTCTAGAGGCGGTTGGAAAGTATAAACTGTGTCTCTTTTCGACTTTGACTCTTTTGTCAGCCGATTTGAACAAGCTTTGCCGGGAGCCACCGACTTCTTCTTGCTGCGGCTGGGAACCTTTTGATTGCGAGCGAATCGAATTGAGTGAGTTGTTGATCGAACTGCGCTCGTGAGCTTTATTCAACTCCTGAACCATCCAAAGGAGTGGAGCAGCCGCACCTGTAGCCCTTAGGGTTGCAGCACCTTCTATATTGACAATAGGTATGAATGAGTAGAATGTTTGATAATTAGCTCTTACAGCATCAAGACTGTTTGTAAGCGGTTGCAGAAGCCTCTCAAGCTGTTGTCGGTTGAGTGGAGTGAGTTGAAGCAGGTCACACTTGGTAAGAATCAGTGCGAAGGCGTATTTTAACTGATTTAGGTAGGCGAGGTTAGCAATCGCCAGCACCTGTTCAATTATGTTCTCAAGCGTCTGTAAATAGGTATGATTTTGCATCAGTGCATAAGCATCGATAAATACACAGCAACCCTGAGAAGCATAGACAATCTTTTGAAAGTCAGAATTGCTAATGTCGCAGGATTCACCAGGAATGTCCCACCAGCGAAAGTGTGAGAGCGTTTGCACTCCTTGCTGACTGTAACGCTTCAGGCTGAAGTTGAAATCCGTGATTTTTATAGTGAGGGGAGGATACTGACCAGTTTTGCCAACATAGCTGAGGATCTTCTCGATCTTTTCCTGTACTTGAGTGTCCTGGCAGTCAAACCACAACTGTTGATTACGTTCTATTTGACTATCAGAGTGTAATTCGGCATAGCTGCCAACCAGAAAAACTGTTTTGCCTGCACCCCTTTGGCCGATGCTTAACAGACTGAATATTTTTGGGGCAGTTCCAGATAATAAATTCATCTATTTCTTGAGCAGAAGGTCAGCCTTTCTCAAACAAATGGCAAAATTGAAAATATTGGTTCAAGGTAGCTGCAAGCGAGTAAGTTAACGAAGAAGCACCTGAATGCGATGAGTGAAGTGTTTCAGAGCTCATTGAAAATTCTAGCCGCCTGAGAAAAAGTGTGTACTAAAAGCATAGTATAAATAAACATGGCGCTCGCTATTATACTTGGTTACCAGATATAAAACTGTAGATTATAGAATTAAATGGCACTAATTTTATAGAATTATTTAGCACTCTTAATGAACTACCCCGCCGCTTGCGGACGGTTGTGAGTCAAAGAAGTGTGGGATGGTATATTGAGAATGATGTCTATTCCATTCTCCAAGTATGCCGTGCCCATTCTGTAGTCATGCCAAAACCCATAAACACGGAAGAACTGGTAAAGGTAGACAACGCTTCAAATGCCCTAAGTGCGAGCAGACGTTTACCGAGTCGTTCGATACGATTTACTATCGACGACAAGTAAGCCAACAAGAGGTGCATACGATTGTGCAAGCTCATAGTGAGGGCAGTAGTCTTCGCTCTTGTTAGCCGAATCAGTCAACGAGCCTATGGCACAGTCACTAGCATCATACGTCAAGCGAGTCAAAAAGCTCAAATGTTACATAATCAAGAACTGCAGCAAGTAGAAACTGAGGCAATTGCTGCTTCGGAGTTCTGGTCGTTTGTGAAAAAAAAACAAAAGCACTGCCGACCAGGAGAGTTAGAGGTGGGAGACTGTTGGATTGGTTTGAGCCTGGCACAGACCAGTGGACTGATTCTGAGTGCGCGAGTAGGTAAGCATACTGATGAATTTCTCACAGAATTGATAGTCACAAGCGAAGGCAAAACTGATTGTCGAGAATCGCATACTGACAGTCGGAAAGGATATGAGCGGGTTTTGCCAATAGAAGCTGACCACTATATTACTAAAGCCTTGACCCAACGCTTAGAACGAACTAACGGCACATTACGACAGCAGACGGGACGCTGGCATCGACGGTAGAACAAATTTAGTAAGCTATGGGAACAAACTCAAGTCACCGTGCGATTAGTTGTCAGCTATTTCAACTGGATCTGGCAGCATTCACGTTTGGAAACTACAGCGGCTCAACGAGCAGATTTAGCCACACGTCCTTGGACTTGGAATGATTTTGCTACTTATCCCACACTTCTTTGACTCACAACCGACTAAGCAAATACTCTAGATTACCGACTCGCATCCAAAAGATGCTCAAAGGGCAATCTGGAAAATGCAACTGGTGTAAGCAGTTCTTCTTGGCTGGGGATAAACTGGAAATCGACCATATCATCCCGAAAGCTCAAGGCGCAAAGGACGTTTATCGTAACCTCCAACTGCTACATCAACACTGTCACGACACAAAAATAGCCAGAGATGTGGCGAACCTCGCTGCAATCAACTCAGGAGCCGTGTAAAGGGAAACTTTTACGCACGGTTTTGAAGCAGAGTTTGATCTGGCGACAGATCATTCGACTGTAACCCTCTACTTATATCAATACTCCGGACAGTTTTTGGCTGAAGTAGTAGACAGAAAAGCTATCGAACCGATAGAGTGCTGATGAAACAAAAAAGCACGAGTTCGATAGCTGTATGGAAATTATACAAAGCCTACTGGAAAAAGTGGGCATTTTCGCAAACCGCAAATCAAAGTTTTGACGACGCTGTTTGCCACGATGTTAATTGTGTGTGGCAAGGTGAATTTTACAAACCTGAGTCGAAGAGCGCCGATTGAGCGAGAAAACGTATCGACGGCAATTTCAGAAGCCGTTGGATTTTAGCAAGTTGAATGGTGAAGTCATTAAAGCAGCGATTCCTCAAAGCCATTCAATGATTGCAGTGATGGATTGCTCGTTTGTAGCTAAAAGCGGCAAGAAGACCTTTGGACTTGACCAGTTTTACAATGGGACTCAAGGTCGCGTGGAAAAGGGTTTAGAAGTATCATTAGTCGCCGTAGTAGATGTTGAAACCGAGACGGGCTATGCTGTGTTGGCAGAACAAACCTTGACACAAAAAGAATTTCCAGCACTGACTCGGATGGACTACTATCTACTACATCTAGAAACCGTGCGTCCGCAACTACCCTCTAAAGTGCGCTATCTAGCAGTTGATGGCTACTATGCCAAGGAATCGTTCGTCACAGGAGCCTCTGCCCTCGACCTACACGTGATGAGCAAACTGCGGTGCGATGCCAACCTGCGCCATGTCTACACGGGGATGCAAAAATCACGGGGAGCTAGACGCAAATATGCTGGCAAGGTAAAGCTGACAGACTCGACTCAATTATCATGGGTGCGCCAAGTTCAACCAGGCATTGACCTGTAGACTGCCGTGGTGTGGCATATTTCACTCAAACGCCAAATCCGTCTTGCTTATCTGCTTGACCGTCGCCAACACCAGGCAACGAGTTACGCTGTGTTGTTCTCCACTGACATCGAGCAAACTGCCGAGGACATTTACCGACTGTATCGCTTGCGGGTAGTGTTCTAGATAAGTGTTTTAGGGATCAAATATTTAGACCAAACTCATAGCGATTAATGAACAAACCGATTACTAAGTCGTGCATCTCTTCCGTCTTGGAAAAGCAAATAGTCTTGCGAGTTAATCGCTTAATTCTTGTTCTTAAGTTCAAATGCTTGCGTTCAATCCTCTGAGTTTTACGCTTGTCTACCTCATGGATTTGTGCGGCTAAATGCCGTTCATAAGCTCCCCAACCGTCCGTACAATAGCGCTTGATTCCAAATGGTTCTAATAACTGCAAAAGCCGAAGAAACACCTTGTCTTTTCTCCTGCCAAAGACATAAGCTAACACTTGACCTGTATTACGGTCAACGGCGTGCCACAACCACCTGGGATTAGTCTTTTTACCAACATAACTCCACATCTCATCCAACTCAGATTCCTCCATACCAGTCTCTTGAAACTCCTCGGCTTGGACAATATCTACTTCTACGCTCTCAGGTTTGAGTGACTTCAAGAGTTCGTGATTGACTGATTTGAGAGTAACGAGTTTTTTTTAACTCTTTAATTACGGTTGTAGGGCTGGTGTGCAGTACCCGTGCAATATCCCGCACTCCGCTACCATTGAGGGTCATCTCCACAATTTGCTGCTTGACTTGTTGAGTTCGTCCTGGATAAGTCTGACTTAAAACAAAAGTGCGATAGGGACACTCAGAGTTTTGGCAGCGATAACGTTGTTTACCTACTGGAGATTTCCCATGCTTGACGACTTCTGTACTGTGACAATGAGGACACTCAATCGCTAGCCAAACAGTCATAATACTTTACCTATGCCTGTTTATTCATTATAGCTAAGCAACTTATCTAGAACACTACCAGATATTTTTTCTGCCTTAGTTTCACTTTCTTGGGCAGTTCTTCTTGCGCTTTGAGTTCATCAATTGCTTTTGGATAAGCAGCATTTTTGTCCATAGTAATGACCCGTGGAGAAGCAGTATGAATTGCTTTCAATGTCTTACGAAAAAAACGTTTTGCTGCTGCGGTATCACGTTTAGCTGTTCGCAAAAAATCTAAAGTATTTCCGGCTGAATCCACAGCTCGATATAGATATTTTGGCTGACCCTTAACCTCAATATAAGTTTCATCCACTCTCCAGGAATCGTTTGTGGAATGTAGGTGCGGTCGGCATCGTTTATCTATTTCTGGACTATACTCTTGCACAAGAGCGAAATATCGTTACGTGATGAACACTCAATCCCCGTTCGTTCACCATCTGGAGCTACTTGTCGGTAGGATAATGGGTAGGTGAGATACCAACGCACGCTCAGCAAGATGATTTCAGCTTGGTAGTGACGCCACTTGAACGGGTTAGATTTGAGCATGAAGACGAGCGCGAGCAGATACAATCTCTTACCCTACCATCTGCTGCTTCAGTTTTCGCAACACAACCTTCGCCAACAGCATCCATTGCTACTCGCACCCGCTGATAGCCAATTTTGTTTTCTAGCCTCTGTGAGGGAGATCTCTCTAGCAACTTGAAAACGTTCATACCAGTAGTTTAGAATTTGATTTTCTTTTGCTAACCAGATTGGCAACTGCTCACTCGTTGCCCAGTCAATGGTTTTATTGGAAGTAAAGCGAAAGTAATGGCTCAATGCAGAAATTTCAATTGTATTGGGTGAACCAAGACGAGCGATGTTAAATACACGATTACCTGCTTGATGGCGATTTAGCAGTAAACTTGCCAGATAAGTGAAGCCTATTTGTTGACAAAACTGTTGTTCTTATTGTTTGGCTCGTCTTTCTAAAGGAGCTAATTTTTGCTGGAATTCTTGTCTCGATTCTTCTTAAACTTTTCGAAGGCGATCGGGTAAGTCTCTTTATATCGATCTCAGTCGGCTATCTTGTTCTCGTAATCGTCTTAATTCCTGGTCTTCAACGCTAAAATAGCGGCGTTTTTCTCCACTCACAACATTTCTACCTATGTTTTTGGGAAAGCTTGTCTAAATTTGATTTTATCAGTTTAAGCCCTAAATAATAAATTAAATTGGTACTTCGCTCTTTGTTAACTAAGCTTCTTTAGATTTCTAGCATTTTCAAAAACTTTACTAGCGATTGGAGAATTAATATAACGCCAATGCCATGGCTCATAGCTAACCCCTTGAAGATTATTTTTAGGAAAAGATAACTCGAATCCGTATTTATGAGCATTTTTAGTTAACCAAAAATAAGCTTGAGTCCGATCGAACTCAAATTTAGTATAAGTATCAATGTCCTTACCTTCTCCTATATCGAGTCCATAACCTGTATGATGTTCGCTATAACCAGGAGGCGCACTTAATTTCGCTGCTAGTTCCTTATTGCCTTTTCTATTTATTTGTTTTAGAAATAATTTGTTTTGAGCTGTTATTGAGCGAAAACCTGAAATAAGGACTAATTCTATTCCACTTCTTTTTGAATCTAATTTCATATGATTAAAAGCAATTGCTGCGTCTCGAGCAAGAAATTCTTCTCTTCCATAAAACCAGCTACTTTAACTAACTTTTGTTTTTAATTTCTGAATATTGTAAATGACCAAAGTACGTTTTTACTTTAAACAAACTACTTGAAGATTGAGATTTTTATTATTCTTCTCAATTTTATTTTGTTCTGAATCTGAAAAAGATTTATTTAAATCTTGTTTTTCCTTAGAAAGTAATGGGTTAATATGGGAATCAACAGGTGTAGATAATTTTAACCCATATTGTATAGTCATCCCCAAACTAAAAATTGTTAAAGTAATTAAAGTACTAAAAAGATATACTTTTATCTTTTTGATTTTTAGACGTTTTTCTTCATTTAATCAATAGCTTTTAAATACAGCTAATAATTATTTTACTAGTTAAGCACAGCTTTATTTTATTTATTTTAAAAATATAAATAAATGAAATAAAGCTTTAAATTTAATCAGTCTTAATTAATTGTCTAGCAATCCATCCTTTAGTTTTATGAGGAGGATAATAGACTTGATACCATAAATAACCACCACTGTCATAAGCTTGAGAAAGAGTTTGAACTCTATCTCCTGTAGAAATCTTACCAACAACACCATAATTAGTGCCAGGACCAGAACGTATGTTTTTAGTTCCTGGGGAACCAGTAACTGTTGCATTAGTATTAGTAATTGTTGAATTGAATTGCTTTGCAGGTTTTTCAAATATAGGAATTGATGTGGGAGATGGTAGATCAATATCAGTAGTTTTTAATTTACTGCTTTTGTATTCTGTAGATAAATTATTTTCAACTGATACGGAAGAAGACTGATTTCGATTTTGATTGACATCATTTTTTTCAAATATCGATGATAATCGTAATTGCTTAAAGGTCAAACGGAATAGTGAATAACCTCCATATGCTAAACTCGCCATAGCAACAGCTATAACAGTTGTAGTAATAGCAGGTAAACCATATTTAACCCAAGGTTTAGAACGGAGAAATTGTGATAGCAATGAAGCCTTATCAGGTAAAGTTTTAGTTTGCTCCATTAGCCATAACATAGGGTCTAATACGCGAAACCCATCAAAAAAAGTTGCATCATTATTGCTCTCTGCATTATGGTTAAAACCAAGAGCAGAACAGGAGAAAAATTTAATATTAGAAAAATGCGATCGCAAGTTACGAACGAAATTTCCTTCTCCGTAGTCATTTAAAAATTCTTCAACTAAGGCATTAATAGCATCTTGTTCGCTGGTGACAGTCGAATTTTTAGCCATGTATTCACGAGCAGCATAAGAGCCGATTTTTTGTTCTAGATCGCCAAGATCGGTTTTTGTGACAATTACTGCAATTGGTTGCGAAAACTGACTATTTCTAGCAGACTTGACTTTGGTTTCAAAAAGTGAAAGTACTCTTTCATAAATAGCATTTAAGTTTTCATTACTAGGAGCAATATTTTTAGCTTGACTGTGTAGTTGGTTTTTATATGCTTCGTGTACTTGGTGAATTGAAAAAGGATCGATAATTAGTAAAATCCCATGTACATACTTAAAATATTTTTGTTGTTCAGCACTGTCATCGTCAGTGTAATGTTCCCCCGCAGCATCATATACATAAAGAAGATTGCCAATCGCTTGATTAGTCCTGTTGACTTCTATGTTAAATGCTTTAGCACTATCATCATCACGAGACGTTTTCAAGAGAGTTTGACCAGAATTTAAGCGATCTACACTTGCTTCGTAGTTATTGCGATGTTTTTCATCGGGTAGCGTCACCTCCAAATTATGTGCGGGAGCATATTCATCGATCAATTGTTTGGTAGCCATGACAATGTAATTTGATTTACCTGCATAAGGACCACCAACAATAGGAATGTGAGCATTCGTACCGCCTACACCTTGTAAGGGATAACTACAGTGGGGACATTTTTTCTCTAAAAGTTTGTCCCGTCCTAGAAAAGAAAGTGTGGGTAATGAGCGATTGCATACATCACCAGAAGATAAATTTCCTCGACAAGTATGACGAAGAACTCCATATACACTCGGCCACAATCGATCGTGTTCTTGGCTACATTTATTGCAAGTATAGGCAGGAATTTTCATCTGTTCGTGACAGCTAGGACACCGATAGTAAACCCCGTAAAATTTGCCATACAAATAAGTTCCTGCGCCCAAAATTGTCATGATAACGCTAGTCACGACAACGCCAATAGCTAGAAAGACAAACTGTAAGGCAAGAAAGATAGCTACGATCGCCAATGCAGCTACAAAGTGAAATCCTCCTCCTATGAATAAACCAATCGCTGGTGCGTAGAACCCAAGACACGCCCAAGCTTTACTTAACCAACCACCAGACCAGGTAATAGAACCTTTAGCCCATTTGTCTTTTCCCCAGTCAATTATTTTAGAAGCATCTTCTTTGGTAGACTGCCATACATTTTTGCTGACGTAATCCATGACATACCAACCAGCATCATAGACATACAAAAGTTTGGCTGGCTGTACTTTGTAAAATCGTTTTAATAACTTTATTGGCTCTGTTTTATATTTTTCCTCACCTTGGTATCTATCTAAGTTTGCTGTTTGATGAGCTTGTTTGACTGTCAGGGCAAAATTTTTGATGCCAATAAAAACTCCCCAAATTGAAGCTAATCCTGCAATTGTTAAAGCTATCCAAAAAGCTATACTAAGAACATAATAAATAACAGTTAGGAAGAAACAGATAACAATACCTGTAACGATCAGAGAACCCAGACACCCTGCCGAAGAATTGCTATTATATCTAGACATAAAGCTACAATTTCCTCCAAAAAGTTTTTAAACTTAAATTTCTCAAAATAATTTTCCTATTCCTCTTGTGACGTTACCTAAAAAACCTTGACTTGACTGTTGAAAAATTGGTTGAATAATAGGAAACCATTTTTTTCTTTGCAAACTAGTTTCCAAGCTTTTTTTGGCTTGTTTGTATTCTTTGACTTGCAAAATATTTCCCAAAATTATAGGTAGTTCCATAAAGAATTCAGGAACAAAATAAGGTATTGTTTCAGCAAAATGAGATGGAGCATTAAACCAAAAATCTAAGATGTATGAAAAGTCATTAAGGCGGTTTTTTTGTAATAGTTTTTCAAAATTTGACCAATAAATTTCCCAAAAAGTATCTCTATGCCGTTGAACATAGGTTGCTTGAACTATATTAAAGTGTTCTTTAACTAAGCCTTGTGGATTTCCAGAAATATTGTTAGCAAAAAACTCATTTATTAAAGAACCAGCTTCTCTTTCATATAGTTGGGAATCTTCTAAAGATTGGTAGCGTTTTCGTAAATCGTTAATAGAAGATTCTGATAGTTGACGGTTATACAAATCTAAAGACCCCCTCATAACAACTTGATAATTTTCTGAAATTGGTAAACTAGACAAATTTAAAAATTTATCGTACAAAGCAGCAGTTATTCGATCGGGTTTTGCTACTTCTGCCCCTTGGAGTAATTCTGTAACTAATTGAGTGTAACTTTCTGGGTTTAAAATAACTTTTGCGTTATTTTTGATTAGAAGCTGCTGAGATAATTGCCGTCGCTCAAATTTGGTCTGTTTCCAGAGAAAATCTAAGGCTCGACTAACAAAATTAGATTGACTACTTTCAGCTATATTTTCAACCCACAAATCAATTATTTTTATAGCCTCTGTAACATCATTACATTTTAGTAAATCTCGATGTAATTCATAAAGGGGTAAATCGGGAACAATTTGTTGATATTCTTGTCTATATTTCCATAACTGTTCTGCTCTTTGATGAAAAGACACTTTCGTTACTAATTCATAGTAAATCCATTCAAATAAAGGAGATTGAGGATTATTCTGCTTATAAACTGCTGCATAATTAAGAACAAAGTCTGGTGGTAAATTTTTCGACTTCAAGACAAATCTCAGAACTGGAGAAACCAAATTTGGTATCTCCATTCTGTTAGACATTTGTTGTTCTGGTAAAGCAACAAATGTTTTGTCTAAAATTGTCTTGATCGAAGATTCTGTTGCCGAGGATAATTGTAAGTTTTGACCGATATATTTCCAAAAAAGGTAAACTTGCTTTAAATCCTTACTATTTAATTCTTGCGCTAAACACTGTAACGACTCTACAGAATTTAAAGTTGCAAAAATTGGAGACTCGCCATAAATATAAATCAGTTTAGGAAATAAAATATTTGCTTCTCGCTCTCTTTTTTGGAAGACTAAATAGATAAATATCTCAAGTGAATCGGCAATTGTTTCTTGAAAATTTGGATTTAACTGTTTTAAATTTTGTAGCGAACTAAGATAACTTTCTAATAATTCACTGCTTTCTCGCTCGCGCAAAACAGCCTCTCCCAACATTTGAGAAGCAGTATTGAGATCCGTTTCATCTTCTTCTTGAATGGAAGTTTTATTACATATTCCCTGAATAACTAGTTGTGCTGCTTTTATTGCTTTGGGAGATTGGGGAGAAAGTGTTTTTTTGACTGTTGCCAATCGGAAACTAGCATAATCATCCAAACGTCTGGTAGCAGAGAGCGAATCTAGATCGTAACGATCTAACCAATAAAAAAAGTCTAAGATTTCATTTTCATATCCATCCGCGTCAAAGTGCTCTACTATGTAGGCAGCAAAATCAGAGTCAGGAACCTCACTAATTCTATTCTGGGAGACATTCAAGATGAAAAATGAGAAATATTCGTCGTTGGAAAAATGAAAACTAGAGTCTTGTGTCGTTCCCGCGATTACAAATGGTGCAACATAGGGGTCGTGGTGGTATGTAGCAAAACTCAAGCTCTGGGCGTAACGTGGTGTTAAAGCAGCACTAATACTAGCGATCCATAAAGCGATCGCTTCATTATCATCGAGAATAATTATTTTTCGTTTCGATTGCTGGTAGTCAACTACTGCACACAGAAGTTTATAAAACCATTCGCGCCTTTGCCCTTGGTTGAGAAAAGTCCAGATCGAATCAAAGTCAAAAATATCCTCTGGGCTAAATTCATCGAGTGTAGGTAGTTCAATAGCATCTGAGTTATCTTTATGAACCCAAAAAGGACTCTTCCAATAAAAAATTGGGGCTGATTGATAGGATATTTCTTGAGGAGTGCCAACTACGCTATGGGCAAAATAGTTGCCATCTCTGCCAAATTCATCTTTACCATTAGATTGACTGCACACTAAAAAAGCGCGATCTTCTTCAACAAAATAACGAAGCGCGATCGGATGAGTCTCAATTGCCCCAGAATCCGCTCTTGATGGAATAACATAGCCAATTAGTTTATTTAGAGTTTGTCGATTGTCGTCGCCCAAGCCTGGAGATTCTGCCTTAACTTGAAAACCATTTTTCTGGCTTCTTTCGTTACGACAAGATGTATAGTATTGCTGTCGAATTACCATAAGTCTATTTTTTTGCTTCAATAAGTTTGAATTGGTTGAACACCCACAACAGTGGATCTTCAACTCTTAATGGAGAAATACTGTCCAGGCGATCGCCATCGGGAGCTTTTCCAAACGCGGAAACAGCAAAATACTGATAACAGTCAAAATGCTTTACTTTGTTTTTAAATATCGAACCCATCCATTCCTCAAGGTAAGTAGCAATTTCTGTATCAACGGATTGAAGATCGGATAAGTTGAGATAACCGAAGTGCTCTCCCGAATGGTGTAACGCCGAACTAGGATCGATAATCGAGAAAAGTGCATCAGACTTAGAAAAAGTAAAAGCTACAGGTTTGGTTAAATTCTGTCCTGACTTGATTTTTCCTTTTTCCTCATGTAGTTGGTAGAGACGCTCGACGATTCGAGTGGGATCGGCATCAGGAACTCTATCTGGTAAATTATCTGGTACTAGCTCTCTTACTGTTTCAATTTGGAGAGGGTCGAGTAAAAAAATAATCCCGTCAGCTTCACAGATATAACGGGCTTCTGTAGACATAATATCTGTGTTTGCCATATCTTCACCCGCAGTATCGAATAAAACTATATTTATTGCTTTTCGCTTACCTCCATTGTTGAAAGTTACACGAAACACCATGGGAGTTTTAACTCGCGAATCTGTTGTTGCACTCTGAGTTGGTACGAGTGTTTTTTTCTCTCTAAAAATTCGATTGTAAAAACCGTCTTCATATCGTTTGCGAGTTCGATCGCTATCGGCTAATACTCCAGCATTAAAATTTTTCCCGATCTCATTTTCAAGGCGATTAATTAAAACGGCTATGTAACTACTCTTTCCCGAACTACGCCCACCAATAACGGCAATCATTTTTTCGTCGATGTTATCGCCTACATACTTTAATTCAGAATGGCATTTAGGACAGGCTCTTTTCGATGTTTCGCGCTGACAGGTAGGACAATTTGCTTCCCTAATATTATTAGCATTTCCCAAAAATCTACCGAGACCTTTTTTTTCGGGAAGAAAAGTCAAACCCATTTTGGGGGGCATTGCCAAACCCTGAAATTCTGCATAAATCTTATCTTCGAGTTGTCCTGGGCATCTGCTGTTAATACATCTAAACAAAAGTTTAAATGCATCAGTTCTCTCAAAACAAAACGGACAGAGTATTTCCTTAGCCATTTAAAACATCTCCATATCATTACTAGCAGGATGATTAATGCGAACATATCCACCTTTGGACTCGTACAGTTCTTCATCGATGAGAAAGAGTTTGCCAAAGTTGCATGGATACTCATCAACTATTTCATAAGTTAAAGTCATCTTTTCTTCACTCAGCGTTGTTGCAGGTATCTTAAACACTTCGTCGCCATTAGTTTTCTTAATCGGTACGCTTCCTTGTTTGCGAATTAGAATTAACTCAGGCATTTGACCGATACCAGAAGTGTGGATCGTCAATAAAAGTTGTCCTTTGCCAAAAAGTTTGCGTTTTCGACCTATTTGATATTGAATAGTGACGTTGCTCGATAAACTAACTCTAGTTCGTGCGGAGTTACTCAACCCAGAAGCAACAAATACTTGTCCGTTTTGATTGAGGACTGCATGGGCAACGATAAAATAATCTCTTTCAGCAGTACTCTTGAGAGGATAGTAACCTTTTAGGTTGTATTGAGCTTTAGTAAGCTCGATATGGGTTGCCCGACTATCTCGATCGCTGGAAGGGAAGCCTTCGTCACTATAAGAAACAATGACTTGCTGACAATTGGACGGCCAATCCCAACGAAGGTGAAGTTCATTTTTCTGTTTCTGAACTTTTAAGTTACTGACATCATCAACATTGACATATTCGAGCGTTTTGCCAATGTAAGCCGTTGTTTGAAAAAGTAGGACAGGAGTGAAGTAAACAACACCCTTTTCCTCAATGGTAGTAGTTACAAACTCTTTAGTTCCCTCTAAAACCTTGCCATATTCCGTTAATGCTCCTTGAGGTAAGATCTCTTCCGAACTAAAGCAAGAAGATTTATTACTTTGAATAACTACGACATCTCCTTTACGAGGCAACTCCCAAGAAAGTTTCAGTTTACGCACGCTGGAAGTACTAATAACTTCAAGTTGCAATTCTTTTATAGGAGAAGGTGGTTCTTCTGGAATTACTTCTACAGAAACTCCTTTACTACTAACTAATTTCCCTTTATAACTTTTAAAAAGACTGTAGATAGTGTAGTAGTATTTTTTGCCGTTTTCTAAATTCCGATCGACAACTTGTGATGTACTAATAACTTCAATTCGTTTACCTTTGGTAGGATCGCTTAAACGTTCAGTCGTTCGGTAAATATGTATTTGGCTAACATTATTGGGAGGTTGCCAGCTAATACTTACTTCTTTGTTTCTGGCTTGTGCTATTACTTTAAAGACATCATCTATTAATAAAACTGGCTCTTTGAGATCGGCAGCACTAGTAGCAAAAACTCCTTCTCTGTTGGTATAAATTGCATAGTAAACTGGAACTCCTACCTTCATCTTGGTGTCGTCATAGATTGTTCCAGAAACGGTAGCTAACTGTTCTCCATCATTACTAGAAATCGGTCTAGAATTATACTTAAGAACTACAGTATATTTAACATTTTTAGAAGTACTAGGTTTCCAAGACAGGCTGACAATTTGATCGCCAGATCGTGCCGACAAAGACATTGCAGGAGAGGGAGGAGTCTTAGCTAAAGCATCTTTTGCCGATTTACAGTCTTTGCAAATCCAAAGAACATTCTGATATGCTTCGATGGGATCTCCACCTTGTCTTTCCACTGTACGAGCTTTTGCTAACTCAGCTTCAGCCTGACTAATTTTATCTTCAATTATTTTTTGTTCGCTGTTTAAATTGATTGTGTTTGCTTCTAATTGAAGTCCTTTCAGCAGATTGCGAGCTTCGTAATAGCGGCGATCGTTAATCGTATCGTTAAGTTGTTTTTGTAAGGCAATTTGCACTTGTTGAACTTTTGCAATTTCTTGACCATAATGTTCTATAGCCTTAGATAGATCGTCTGTAAGAGAACGAGGAGGAATGGTAGACCATCCTTGTCGAGCAAGATTGAGGAATATTGAAGCTTGGTCATAATCTTTATTGTTAATTAATTCTTGAGCTTCTTTTAAATAGCTGCGGACATTAGGTTCATTACCAATAGGGAAAGCGCACTTAGGACAAGCTCGATCTGTTATTGCTGAATTCGTCTTACAACTAGGACATTCAATGCGTAGAGAACTACCGCAGCTAGTACATTTATTTTGACAGCGATCATTAATCGTATCGCATTGAACGCAAACAATCTTCTGTTTAAAAATTTCAATATCGGGAGCTGCTTGTATAATTAACCCTTTTTCTCTGGAATATTTAATGATGAGGTTTCTAGCTTTTTCTAAATCTTTGATTCCTGAAGATTGAGCTTTTTTTAAGATAGAGTCAAATTGTCTAAGATGAAGGATTTTATCAAAGGAGTTTTGAGCAAGATTTTTAATCTTTTCTTCAATGATTTTATATTTTTCAACTTCTAAAGAGTTATCGTATAATCGACGAGAATTTTCAGTTGCAAAAATTGTTTTAGCATCTGTGCCAAGTGCCGCTTGAGCTTCAGTTTTAGTATCTTTATGCCCGTAGCCTTGAGATTGTTTATATATAGATTCAGCTTTATCTATAAAAGATTGACAATTTGTAGTTGTTCTTGATAGCTCCAAAAAATCATATAAATCTTTTTTACCTAAAGTTTCTAAATAACCTTTTATTCTCTTTAAGTCTCTTTCTTTAAGAGTCTCTAACTTAGAGTCGTCATTATTTTGAGTTACTTTGCGGATTTCAAGATTTTTTTTGCTTATTTCAGTTTTAATGAACGATTCATCAAAGTATTTGTTATATCTTGTAGCTAATTTGGCAATTTCTGATTCTTCTATAAATCCTTTACCTCCAAGTGTTTCTAAATCTTTGAGCAGATTTTCTTGTGCTACTTTTTCTGGAGTCTCCTGTTTAGTAGCTATTGCCCGTTCTGCTTCTTCCTTCCTTTTAGAAGCATCGGTCATAATAGCTTCAATTTCAGAGGTTAGAGCTAGATACTCTCGATAGATTGCTCCTTTTTTTCCAGGTAACTTACTTTTCTTCGTCCAGTCTGCTCGTTTTTCTTGAAGACTTTGTTTAAACTTCTCATCAGACCAAGGTGCTTTTGGATCGATGCCTAACAAAATGAAAAAATTTTCTCTGGTTTGCTCAGACATAGCCACTTTCAACAATAATTCCGTTTGGAAATTTTATATTTTCTTCAGATAAAATGTATTCGTTAATACATTTTAAGATTTAAATCTAAGTACAGTCTATGAGGCGCAATTCTTTTTCTTCGTAAACGGTACTGCAAAACAGTATTTTCACTTAAGTATATATAAACTCTTAACAAACTAAATAATAAAACTAACTTTTATAAGCTTTTTAAATTATTAAAATAGCTTAGATAAAACTATCTTATTAATCTCATTTAAGTGATAGATTAATTAAAGTATTTTCATTATAAATAAAAATAAATAAAAATAAATAAAAATAAATAAAAAGGCTATAATTAATGCTTTTGGCGCTCAAAGCTTAAAAAACATAAACTAATTGCTATTAAAATCCTTAACTATATGACAATTAGCCTTAATAAAATTCACTTGGCAATATCAAGATCGAGCGATAACAAATTAATTTGGGAGAATAGAGTAAGAACATACGTATGGATAATACGATATCGCAAATAAAGCTTTCTGAAAACTATCTCCAAAATGTTTTTTTGGAAAAAATTGCGGAGCGAATTTTCTCTAAAAGTAGAGCCTTGAATGTTCAGTTAAGTTGTTTCCTTCTAAGATTCGATCCCCTGAATCAAACTAGATCTAATAAAGAGCTGGCAATAAAAATTAATAGACAATATGAGAAGCAATTTCCAATAGATTCTTTTGGAGGAACTTTAGCTGAGGTAATCAAAAAGCTCAAAATTGAGTTTGAAAATGAAATGCGAATAGATCGGATTGAGCTGAGTGGATTAAATCATGGTCGAGGTCAACCACCCAAAGGTCAAGCTCCTTGGGAAATTATTTATAAGTGGTTATGGAAGAAAAAGTTTTCTCGTGAGGGATGGCAGTTGTCAAAAAAGATTGCCGTTTTTACTAAAGAGCAAATGCAAATGGTTGAAATTAAATCCATATTAGAGGATACCAGAGAGCTAACCTTAGATCCTGACGAGATAGTAAGTACCGAACAAACTCTACAAATAGGAAAAAAGTATAAGTTCAGAATAAATTTTCAACAAGAGGGCTATTTACTACTACTCAATGAGAGTAACAGAGGAAATAAATATTGTCTATGTCCTTCAATTATTTATGCACCAAACACACAGCTATCTTTGGCAAATCCGTTAGAAATACCTCAAGCAAATGCCTATGCTAAATCTCTTAAATTTAGTGAAGTCGGTCAAGAATATTTTTTGGCTGTTATCACACACCAACCTTTTAGTTTATCTTGGATCAATTCCGATCGTAGTCCTACAGATCCTATTACTCTTGCTCTCATCAATATCGATGAAGATCGCCTTAAGGAAATATTTGTCAAACTCGGACAACAAAGCGAGAGTCAGGTTTTTTACAAAAAATTTCAGGTCGTAGAGAGAATGTCATGAAGTTTTAAATAGCTTTCCATGTAAGGTTTTGTCCGAACTAGCGTCGAATTGTTTAGCTAGATTTATCGATCCCAACTGATAAGGAGTAAATACTTAGAATCATGAGCGATACTCAAACTCAAGAATACAGCAGATTTAACCCAGAGTCTACTATTCCAGAAGCAGAAATTTCTGAAAGCGAACAAGAAACTGCTTCTATCTCAGATTTCAAGGAGATTGAAGACTTTATTGAAGAAAATAGGATTTTATTGAACCAAATGTCTGACAACCTGAGTAATTCTATCTCCGTGTTGCAGCGAGACTTTGAAACCAAGATTAAATACGACCAAAGCAAAGATAGTACGATTGACGCTCTTCATCGTGAACTACAGACTTATCGTGAAGATTTAGCTTTTAAGTTTTTACGACCTTTAGTACTCGATTTTACTAGACTAACCGATCAAATGCGATCGCTATCATTAAAATATAAAAAAAGAGTCCAATCTGTTAAAGTAGAAAGTTTCATCAATGATTTGGATAATTTTATTCTCGACATTCAAGAAGCGATCGCACTTCATGGCTTTGAATTTTTCCAAGTTGAAGATGACGTATTTGACCGCTCTCGACAAAAAGCACAGAAAACAATTAATACCGACAACAAAGAACTAGACAAACATATTGTGGAAAGAATGCAAGTAGGACTTCGCTACGAAGAACGAGTAGTCAGACCAGAACTAGTTAGTGTCTATCGCTATATTGATCGGGAAAAAGAGCAAACATGAATATTTATCAGCCTAAAGGTATGACAGATTCATCACAACCAAACTTTTTTTTACTTCTCGAACTAGATCCAGAAAAACCGTGGTCTGAAGAAGATTTCGATCAACAACTCAAAGCTAAACAAGCTGAGTGGACGAAAAAAAGTAAGCTTCCTGGTAATAAAGGCAAAACATACAGAAATTACTTGGAACAAATTGAAAAAATCAAAGAGGTGATGACTAATGATAAGGAACGCCAGCAGCAAGCCCTAGAACTGACACTGAAATTTCCAAAAGAACAAGAACCAACTTTAGCCAATGATGTCAGTCAACTCTTAAATGAAGTTGATTCGATCACCCAAGAAGAAACTATTAATCAAACAGTTGTTAAATTTAATTCAGGAGAACAAAAAATGTCGGAACAAAGTACTATTTTTGGTATTGACCTCGGTACGACTTATTCTTGTATTGCTTATGTAGATGAATATGGTCGTCCCACAGTTGTAGCTAATGCAGATAGCGATCGTACTACCCCTTCTGTGGTTTTGTTTAGCGGTGGTGAACGTATTGTGGGTAAAGAAGCCAAAGCAAGCAGTAAGCTCGAACCAGATAACGTCGTGGATATGGTCAAACGTTTTATGGGAAAAACTTCTGAGTTTGCCTTTATTTATGACGATCAAAATTATACCCCAGAAGAAATTTCTTCTTACATTTTGAGAAAACTCGTTCAAGATGCAGAGCAAAATACTGGTAAAAAAATTACTGATGTCGTTATTACTTGTCCTGCTTATTTTGGTGAATTGGAAAGAGCAGCTACCAAAAATGCGGGAGAAGTTGCTGGTTTAAACGTTCGTGCTATTCTTAATGAACCTACGGCTGCTGCTATTTCCTATGGAATTAATCAAGAAGAGAAACAAACTATTTTAGTTTATGACTTGGGTGGGGGTACGTTTGATATCACCGTTATCAAGATTGAAGGAAATAATATCCAAGTAATTTGTACTGATGGAGATCATAATCTCGGCGGACGTAACTGGGATGAGGAAATTGTAAGTTATTTTGCCGAGCAATGGCAGGAACAAACGGGTTCTGATGAAGATCCTTTAGAATCTTCAGAAACCTTACAAGAGCTGTTTGTATTGGCAGAAGAAGCTAAAAAAGCTCTTACTTCTAAAACGAAAAAAGATATATCCTTCATGCACGGTGTTCAACGAGCAAGAGTTTCTTTAACCCGTGAAAAATTTGATGAACTTACCGAGCATCTTTTAGCTCAAACCATTGAAAAAACTAAATTAGCCATAGCTGAAGCTAAGAAAAAAGACGTTACCAAATTTGACAAAATCCTAATGGTAGGTGGTTCTACTAGAATGCCTCAAGTTGCTAGCCGTATCGAACAAGAATTGGGACAAGAGCCTCAATTTTGCGACCCCGACGAAGCAGTAGCTAAAGGTGCTGCGGTTTACGGTCATCATCTTATGTTAGGAGAAGAACTTGTCAAAATTGTTGCTGAAAAAATGGGGGTTTCTGAGAAAGAGGTCGATATTAGTAATGTAAATCAAGATACTTTAAAAGAGGCACAAGAAGAAGTTGCTGAGATATTTGCTTTACCCTCACAAGTCGTTCAAAAAGCGACTACAACTAAAATTGTTAACGTAACTAGCCGTAGTTTTGGAGTTATTAGCCTCAATCAAAACAGAGACAAAATAGTTAGTAACTTGATTTTCAAAAATGACTCTGTTCCTGCTGCCAAAACTGGCAAATTCGGTACATCTGAAGCTAACCAAGAAAATGTTTTGATTGAAATTGTAGATAATTTCTCCAGCGATGCAGTTTATAACGTTGATGGTAGTCGTAAACTGGGGGATGCCACGCTTAATATTCCAACAGGTTTACCAGCAGGTGCGCCCATAGAAATTACCTATGAATTAAACGAACAGGGTTTATTGCATATGTATGCGAAAGAATTAACTGAAGGACGTGAGGTTACAGTAACCCTAGAAATAGAAGATGGTATCAGTCAGAGAGAACTAGAAGAAATCAAAGAAAGATCTAAAGAATTAGTAATGGCATAATTCTTTTCTGATACTGCTTTTCATTTTATGAGGATTGTCCCAGCTTGTGATAGTTGGGCATAATCTCTCTAACTCGTTCGATCAAATAAAAATACGAATAAAAATAAAATCTCACTTTTTAAAAGTAACATCTCTCTAGATTTTTGTTTAATTCTTTACCTATCTAGACACCTACTTTAAAAAATATGTTTATACAACAAATAATTCAATCCGATTTAATAAATAGCATATTCTTTTCTATTAGCTTAAAGTTTTGTAATAATTTATACGGTACACCTTTAGAGTCTGCTTGTAAAAATTTAGAAAATGGAGCCGATTCGACTTTATCTACTGTTGGTAAGTGGTTGATAGTTATAGGAATATTAATTGCTATAGTTTCGTTTGGAACAGATGGAAAAAGTTTTAGTGCTGTTGGGACAAATTTAATAATTAGTTGTTTAAGTTTTGTTTTTCTTGAGTTAATAAATAAAGATTTATCCACTAAACTTTTGGGTTTAATAGCTTCAATAATTATGCTATTTATACAAAATTCTAGCGATTTATTCAGCTAATTGTTAAAATACGTTCGTGGCTATTATTTATATTTTTGATATTAGAAAATTTTCAAATAATACTAGAGCTATTTAAAGAGTTATCGAAACCATTTTCAACTTAAATCTAAAAGTAAACAACTTATTTTTATTCATAAACATTATTTTCAAATTCATCATTAAAACTAGGGAAATTAGCAAAATGGTAGAATTTATCGGAATCGATCTAGGAACAACATACTCAGTAGTTTCTTACATCAATAGCTACGGACAACCAGAGGTCATTCCTAACGATATAGGACAACGGATTACTCCTTCTGTGGTCGATCTCACTAGCAATCCTCCCTTAGTTGGAGAAGAAGCCAAAGACAAACAAGCATTGGGAGATGAAGGAGTCTATGCCTTTTTCAAACGGGACATGGGCAATTCCCATGCTTTATATATTGAGAAAGGGAAGCAATACACGCCCATAGATTTGTCTGCGATCGTCCTTTCCCATCTCAAACGTTGTGCTGAAGAACATTTAGGTCAAACCGTTACCGATGCCGTGATTACAGTTCCTGCTTACTTCAATAATATGCAACGAGAAGCAACTATAAAAGCAGGAAAACAAGCAGGTCTTAATGTCCTCAGAATTATCAACGAACCTACCTCCGCAGCCTTAGCTTATGGCATCCGTCCCACCGAAAAAAACTCTAAGATTTTGGTTTATGACTTAGGAGGAGGAACATTTGACGTTTCTATTGTAGAAGTAACTCCTAGCGAACTTCGAGTGATTACTACGGCTGGCGATCATATGTTGGGAGGAAAAGACTGGGACGACCGCATACTTCTTTATCTGTCCGAAAAGTTTGAAGAGGAATTTGGAGTAGAATTAGCTGATGAAGATTTTAACGATTTGATGGTTTTAGCAGAAAAAACCAAAGTCAGTTTATCTACCAAACAATCAGTTAAAGTGCCAGTAAAAGGAAATAATTATCGTGGTAACTATGAAATAAATCGTTCTCTGTTTGCAGAATTAACCGCAGATTTACTAGAAAGAACTCAAGCATTAATCGATCTGGTACTAGAAGAAGCTAATCTTTCTTGGCAAGAGATAGATGGTGTGGTATTGGTGGGTGGTTCGACTAGAATGCCGATGGTGAGAGAATATGTCGAACAAATGTCTGGTAAACCTCCGATAATGGGTGTTAATCCTGATGAAGCAGTGGCTTTAGGCGCAGCTATTCAAGCAGCAATGGATCTTGAAACCCAAGATCGAACTACTCAACCTCTATTTTTACTTGGCGGAAGGAAAAAATCTACCGATGTTATCAGTCATAGTTTGGGCATGATTGCTGTTAATGAAGATAACAATAAATACATCAACAGCATTATTATTCAGAAAAACCAACCCATCCCCTGTCAACAAACCCGTCCTTACCAGCTTCGTCTTCGTAGAGATGGAGAAAATAAATTAGAAGTATTCATGACTCAGGCAGAAACTCTCGATCCTATGGGTTGTGCCTACCTGGGAATGTATGTTTTTACTGAAATTCCACCAATTCAAGCTAAATCTGCTGTTATCGACATAACTTATTCCTATAATCTTAATGGAGTTGTCGAAGTTTCAGCCGTTGAACGAAGCACTCAAAAACCACTTAAGCTGACAATCGAACCATTACCTTCCGACGTACCTGACGATCGCTTTCTAAAATCTCCTCAAGAAAATATTGTTCGAGAACATCTCAATATCTATTTAGTATTCGATCTTTCACTAAGTATGGTTTCCAATCCAGCCACAGTTAATCATATAATGTTTAATTCAAAAACTCTTTCTGAATTAAAAAAATCTCTTCGTCGCCCTATCAAGTCCCCAGAGAGTCCTATCCAACAAGCAACTAATGCTGCACGTAATTTTGTCTCTCAATGTGACTTAACCACAAGTTCGATTGGAATCATCGAGTTTGCAGAAAGAGTTAGAACTACAGTTAAAGCAAATCAGAATATCAATCAAATTAATCGTGGTATTGATGGTTTAGTTCCAAGTTTGCAAAACCTTATTAATGGTAATGGTACCAGTGCTAATCCTTTTAAAGATCTACTTCACAATTTTAAAAACACAAAGGGACTAAGGTATGGATTGGTATTGACAGATGGTGAGTGGCAAGATCCTCAAGCTGCTATCAGAACCGCTAAACAATGCCACAAATTAGGAATTGAAATTATTGCAATCGGATTTGGTGAGGCAAATAGAGACTTTTTACGTCAAATTTCTTCTCGGGAAGAACTAAGCTTTTTCACAAGTTTAAATGAATTAACTGAAACATTCAATACTATTGCTCAAGAGTTAATAGAAAGCGAAGGACAGATCGATCCATATCACATGAGAGAGCGAAAAAATAGTTTAAAGCTTTGGTAACAAAGCGTGAGCAATGTAATTTTATTTATCTCTATAGCACACTTATAAAAGCAAAAATTATTGCCAATATACCAAAGATAAGACTGATTTGACCAGGTGCAAATGACGCTTTGATATCATCAATAAGATTGAGATTTTTCCCAGACATTTCTTTTGACGAAATAATTCTATCTCTTTCAGCTTGCGACAGATTAAGATATAGGATGATTCTAAATGGTTTAAAAATCAATATGAGTATGTCAATACCCAAGGTATGTAATCCTAATCCACCTCCACCAAGAATAGCCGAAGTCACAGTACCAGCAAACATAGTAAGTAAATATAAAAAGCAAATGCTATATGAAGCTGAATCAAAATAAATGATAATACTATTGAACCAACCAAACATAATACTCTATTTAAAATATTCATCTTTTTTTATGATTACCTCTCAATTTATTAATTTAAAACAATGATATTATTCTATCATTGTTTTATAACGGAGTATATGAAAAACTGAAGTTAAATATTAAATAACTATTTAGAATTACCGACAAAATTAAAGTTATGCAAGTAATTTTGTCGATTGAAATCTTGTTATTTCATAACAACTTAAGTAGAAAATTGAATTAACAATTATGTTTAATATTTGTGTAAAATAAAACTAAAAATTTAATAAGCAAATACTATTCGGAATTTCTCCTCTTTAATTACTTTAGCGAGAATAAATCTTGAGACCCACTCTGGGCTTAAATTTCTACTAACTACATATAACAATACTCCGGACAGAATCAGGCGGCGATAGTGCCGTAGTCGCGCAAGCTCTGGTAGCTGGGATGAGATTTAATTAAAGTTGGCTCCAGGTCTAACCTTGAAATAAATGTTTCCAGCAGATGATCGTTGAGTGCACGCCGTTTCAGGCTTGCCATTGAAAAGACAAAGGGTTTGTGACTAGAATGCTGACGATGCGCCTCAAGTTTAGCCAGATTGAGGACGGTGAAACTGGCGTTAAAATGAAAGTCTAATTTTTTGGCATCACGCGCTTGGCAGTCGTTCAAACCTGTGAATTGTTTTGCATCTCTAAAAATGGGTAGTGTTCTAGATAAGTTGCTTAGCTATAATG
The DNA here is from genome assembly GCF_032860985.1 of Chroococcidiopsis sp. SAG 2025. GTDB lineage: Bacteria > Cyanobacteriota > Cyanobacteriia > Cyanobacteriales > Chroococcidiopsidaceae > Chroococcidiopsis. The sequence continues at coordinate 36,375 of NZ_JAOCNC010000010.1, read as the reverse complement.
AATAAACAGGCATAGGTAAAGTATTATGACTGTTTGGCTAGCGATTGAGTGTCCTCATTGTCACAGTACAGAAGTCGTCAAGCATGGGAAATCTCCAGTAGGTAAACAACGTTATCGCTGCCAAAACTCTGAGTGTCCCTATCGCACTTTTGTTTTAAGTCAGACTTATCCAGGACGAACTCAACAAGTCAAGCAGCAAATTGTGGAGATGACCCTCAATGGTAGCGGAGTGCGGGATATTGCACGGGTACTGCACACCAGCCCTACAACCGTAATTAAAGAGTTAAAAAAAACTCGTTACTCTCAAATCAGTCAATCACGAACTCTTGAAGTCACTCAAACCTGAGAGCGTAGAAGTAGATATTGTCCAAGCCGAGGAGTTTCAAGAGACTGGTATGGAGGAATCTGAGTTGGATGAGATGTGGAGTTATGTTGGTAAAAAGACTAATCCCAGGTGGTTGTGGCACGCCGTTGACCGTAATACAGGTCAAGTGTTAGCTTATGTCTTTGGCAGGAGAAAAGACAAGGTGTTTCTTCGGCTTTTGCAGTTATTAGAACCATTTGGAATCAAGCGCTATTGTACGGACGGTTGGGGAGCTTATGAACGGCATTTAGCCGCACAAATCCATGAGGTAGACAAGCGTAAAACTCAGAGGATTGAACGCAAGCATTTGAACTTAAGAACAAGAATTAAGCGATTAACTCGCAAGACTATTTGCTTTTCCAAGACGGAAGAGATGCACGACTTAGTAATCGGTTTGTTCATTAATCGCTATGAGTTTGGTCTAAATATTTGATCCCTAAAAACACTTATAGAACACTACCAACACTGCTATGGATGGTGATTGGGATCGTTTGTAGCGAATGCATTAGTTTACCGAAATGGAGAGTGTATGTTCAGACTCGTGCGGTATTAGCTCAAAGTCATCAACGGCGTTTCAGTCGTTGGTTACATAACCTACGTATCAACGTGCAACGGCTCTACAGTCCCATGATTCAAAACGCGCTGGTAAAATGGAATGCATCAGCGATTACGGCGATCTTAGATACGTCTCAATTGTGGGGCGAGTATTGCCTGATTCGCTTGTCGTTGCAGTATCGTGGGCGAGCAGTTCCTATTGTGTGGCGCGTGATTCGCCATAAGAGTAGTAGTGTGAGTTTCAGCACCTATCAAGCGATGCTCAAACGAGCTTCTCGGCTCATACCTGCTGGAGTTAGCGTTTGTTTGCTTGCCGACCGAGGTTTTGCTGATACAGCTTTAATCGGTTATGTGCGTGACGAATTACGCTGGCATTTTCGAATTCGAGTCAAAAGTAACAGTTGGATTCATCGAGTCGGCAAAGGCTGGACACAGCTCAACTCTTATCACTTAGCATTGGGTGAGGTGGTGCTATTGCACTCTGTAACTTTAACGAAAACTCATCCGCTCAATGGACTTCATCTTGCCCTGGCACGCGATCCCCTCTCTCGGCAATTGTGGATGGTTGTCTCTGACCAACCAACTACACTGCAAACATTTCGGGAGTATGGCGAACGATTTCAGATTGAGGAAGAATTTCTGGACGAGAAGTCGAATGGCTTTCAACTAGAACGCTCAGAAATTCGCTCTGTTCCTGCCTTGTCTCATCTCTGCTTTGTCCTAGCTGTTACGACACTTCTGCTGACAGTACAAGGACAGCAAGTGGTTGCAACTGGTAAACGTCGTTGGGTCGATGCTCACTGGCAACGTGGCAACAGTTATTTGAGAATTGGTTGGAATTGGCTCAAGGGAGTCTTGCATCAAGGATGGCGATTATTTTGCACTTTCTCCTTACAGGGACACACCGATCCTGAACCTGCATTTGCCTCAATAAAGCAGACGCAAAAACAGTTGGAGCGCGAGTTTACAGTCAACTCTTATAGTTTTGGATCTTGAGTTTTGTCAGTCAACCAGGGCTTGAGGGTCTGCTAATAAAGGATTTTGGCTCATATCTACCCTTATAGCGAATCCCCAACCCTATCATCACCAAAATTGCGGAAGAGCCTGATTGTGGTTTGAAAATTGCCTTGTTTGCAGTTTTATCTCTCGATGTTTGCAGTTCGCTACACCTACACGTAGATGTGAAAGCTTCTTCAGACAAAGATTTGAACATTTGTTCTAGTTGGGGTAGTGAGACTAGTTGTCGGCAAGCCCAAAAATAATTGACACCTAATAAGGATTAAAGCTATTAAAAACTTAACCTAATTTAGAAAGCCAATTACACTGTCCAGCGCACCTCTCTATCACGTCATTCCAACCATATTTCAAATCAAGTACTAGCATAACTAGACCGATTAAAAGGAGTAGTATTCCACTTCTACAAAGTAGCCCAGAAACCGAGCCTAAGACTAATTTGATACCATCCTCAAATAAAGTTTTTACAGCCTCTTCTTCTACATTTATGTTTTGATTTCCAGAATCCAACCAAATTTGACAGAGTACGTTAACACCAATAAAAAAAGCTCCAATTGATACCTCTCCTACATACGGACGATCTTCAGATTTTAAAAATGACATTAATGCAAGATAAGCTGAAAGCCCCACTACTCCAAAAGTCGTTACTCCAGTTATGTTGTGAACTAGTGACTTAAAGGATTCTGCGATCGATGTGTTTGTATTAAGAAAATAAATCTGAGTAGTAACAGTAACATCCAATAAGGAATTAGAAGTTGATAATTCCATCATTATTTATGCTCCAGCAGTTATGTTTGTTGAGAAATAACATTGCAATCGCGCTTTTAAACTTATGAGTCTATTGTTTTGATGTAAATCAGTCTCAAACCACTTAAAACTCAATTCCAACTGGGAATATCCTCTATAGTAAATGTAACCATTGCTTCTCCCTGTAAGTTATTACGTAACCTACGGCTTTTTTGGCATGCAACAATTTTTTCATAGAAGTTACGTACATACCGACCGTTACCAAAGTTGCGATCGCGCTGTCGATAAGCAGTATTAAAAACTTGCAGGAGACGCTCTTTGACATTATCAGGGCAAATACGCCTCGCTTTCTGACAGAAGCTCAGAAAAATCTGGAGCATTTCCTCACCTGTATAATCAGGAAACTTAATTTGGTAAGCAATACGCGAAGCAATACAGAGTTGGCATTCATAAACTCTACCATTTCTTTAGAGTAACCAGCAAGAATGACCACCAGGCGATCGCGCTGATTTTCCATCTCAGGAACGAGGGTATTGATCGCTTCTCTGCCAAAATCCCTCTCTGAATCTCCCCGCGAGAGAGCATAAGCTTCGTCAATAAATAAAACACCGTCAAGGACGCGCTCAATTACTTCTTTAGTCTTTATTGCAGTTTGACCAACATAACCCGCGACTAACTTGCTGCGATCCACTTCTACAAATTGCCCTTTCTTCAACAAACCCAATGCTTTAAAGATTCTACCTACTAATCTTGCTACAGTAATCTTTCCCCTACCAGGATTGCCAGTAAACAGCATATATCTTGTTTCCACTTCGTTAGTGGTATCTAATAGACCTGCGGTACGTAAGCGTTGATTTGCTAATTTGCTATTCACAATTTCCTGAATAGCTACTTTGACTGAATGCAAGCCAATCATGCTGTTCAGTTCTTGCAGAAGTAACTGAAGATTATCTTCATCTTTGCTACCTTGCTTGCTCAATTCTTGATACTGGGGTGGTAAATCAGCAAATTGAAAGGGTTCATTCAGTCTGTCTAAATTTTGCTCTACTACACGCTGCGAGCGTCGCTCATCCAATTGATTAAAAATATTTTCTACCAGACCAGCATTTCCAAAGTTCTGATCGCGGTTCTCATATAATTGAGTGAATAAATTCATTATGGTAGTTTCTAATTCGGGAGCGTTCGCACATCCCACTCGCGATACCTTTTGATGCATAATAGTTATTAACTCATCGGGAGTGTAATCCCCAAAAATAATCTCAGTAGCAAAACGACGCTTTAATCCAGGATTAGAATTAAGGAAGTTTTCCATATTGGTGGGATAGCCTGCTACAATAACCGCTAGACGATGGCGCTCATCTGGCTCTTCCGCGATTTTGAGGATGCATGGGCTAAATTCGCTATAAGGGTAGATATGAATCAAAGCCCTTTACTCGCTGACCCTCAAGCACTAGCTTTAGAAAGCCTTACTTCAAAAGACACACAAGTGGTCTTGGTTGTCAAAACCACAAAATCAGTAGCTCCGTGCCCCAAATGCCAACAACCTTCGTCGCGGGTACATAGTCGCTACGAACGCATAGTTACAGATTTACCTTGGCAGGGCGTGACGGTGAAAATTCAACTACTTACCCGTCGGTTCTTCTGCATTAATCAAACCTGCGTACGGCGGAGCTTTTGCGAACGGCTGCCCCGCGTTGTGACGGCTTACGGCAGACAAACGGTGCGACTTAATGATGCCCTGCGTCTAATTAGTATGATGCTAGGTGGTCAAGCAGGTGTGAAGCTGGCAACGGGGCTAGGGATGCCCCAAAGCCCAGACACGCTACTGCGGCGGATTCGGCAAAGTCAGCTACCCATGAACGTCACTCCTCGTGTGCTTGGGGTTGATGATTGGGCATGGCGCAAAGAGCATCGCTACGGTACAGTTTTAGTAGATTTGGAGCGACACCGAGCAATCGAGCTGCTGCCAGACCGAGAAGCATCAACTTCAACCAACTGGCTTGTGGCTCATCCAGGCGGAGAAATTATCACGCGAGATCGGTCAAAAGCCTACGAGAGTGGCATGAAGCAAGGGGCAGCGACGGCACTCCAGGTTGCAGCTCGATTCCATCTGCTACAAAACTTGGCGCTCAGCACTCGCTTTAACATTTGGCGCACATAGTCAAGCCCTCAAGACAGTTGGGCACATAGCCTGTCATTAGTAACTAGTCCTGAGAGTACCGCAGTCGTGCCGGTGTTACCATCGCAACCGATGCCCAAGGAGCAGCGCATCGCCCAAGAGCGTCGGTTGAGGCGAGAAGCGGACTACCAACAAGTCTGGGAATTACACCGCCAAGGTTGGTTGGCTCCAGCAATTGCACGTCAGGTCGGTATTGGTAAAACGACTGTATTTCGTTACTTACGTAGTTCCACCTTTCCAGAACGCCAAGGTCGTCGTGACTGTGGTCGGAGCCGCCTACTTGACCCTTACAAAGACGATGTTCTTCAACGTTGGAACGATGGTTGTCATGACGCTTTGCGGTTATTTGGGGAGATTAACCCTGTTGTGTCACTCTAGGAGGGGCTAATCTCTGAAAGGTTTTCGACGCTTCGCTTTCAACTTTTTGGCTATAAATTTTGGTTACTGTTAGAAAATAAAGCTTCTAGCTTTGAGCCAATCAAGGTTACAGTCAGGAGCTTCAATTTTTACTGTCCGAGAGTGACACAACAGGGTTAAAGCGCGTGGTTATTCTGGCAGCTACGATACAGTGGCTCACTATACTCGTCGCTTTCGTACTGCGAGCGTGAACGCAACACAGGAAACGACGACGCTCAATTAAGCAACTGCCAAAGGTGAGTGAACCCCAGAAACTGTCTCTCACACCCCCTAAAAGCTGCACATTTGGTACTACAGCAACCTCAAAAGTGGAAACCGGACGACGAGCAGCTCGTACAGCGCATGGCACAGCATCCCGAACTTGCCGAAGCGATTCAACTCGCCCAAAACTTTGCCTTTCTTGTACGCCAGCGCCAACCATCGCAGCTCGACTCCTGGTTAGCGCAGGCACTACAGAGCCAGCTGTCTCCTTTTCATCGCTTTGCTAAACGCCTACGAGAAGACTACGACGCTGTGAAGGCGGGCGTGACGCTGCCTTGGAGCAACGGTCAAACTGAAGGGCAGATCAACCGCCTGAAGATGTTGAAACGGCAGATGTACGGTCGTGCCAAAATCGATCTGTTGAGACAGCGATTTCTGCTGGCGGCCTAAAGGGTGAGTGGGACGAGCTAGCTTAGGATGTGAGGGCCGATCTGCCGTCGCGCACAGCACGGTTGTTAGACCACTCTAGCCGTTAATCTATAAATTTTCACCAGAAAGCCGATGAGTAATGGTCCTTCTCCTCACGCTAGACATCCCTTGACTAACCAAACACGATTGGTTTATCTGAAGAACATTGTCAAGAATCCCAACATTATCATCGGCGACTACACTTACTATGATGATTTTGAAAACCCAGAGAATTTCGAGCGAAACGTCCTTTATCACTTTGACTTCATCGGTGACAAACTCATTACTGGTAAGTTTTGCTCCATTGCGTCTGATGTAAAATTCATCATGAACGGTGGGAACCATCGAACTGACTGGTTAACAAACTATCCATTCCCGATTTTCGGCTCGGGTTGGGAGGCGGCTATGCCGGACGAATGGCCTCACAAAGGTGATACTTTAATTGGCAACGACGTTTGGATTGGTTACGAAGCGACAATCATGCCTGGTATTCAGGTTGGCGATGGTGCAATCATTGCTATGAAGTCAGTCGTTACACGGGATGTTGAGGCATACACTATCGTTGGTGGCAATCCGGCTAAAGAAATCCGAAAACGTTTTGATGCATCTATCATTCAAGAACTGCTTTTGATTCGATGGTGGGAATGGGATATCGAGAAAATTACTCGTAACCTTAAAGCCATCTGTGGCACAGATATCTATGCCCTGCGTGATGCGTCTAATTAGGCGCTGCACCGAGTCGAATTGTGCCTGCAATCTGTAACCCTCAGTGGGCTTGGTTGTTAAATCTTCTTCATCACCAAAACTGCGGAAGACCCAGCTCAACCTACAACTCATATTTTCTTCTGCTTAGAGTGATTAAAGAGGGATAAACTACCCTATTTTCAGCAGGGTCTACGTGCTATGTCTCTGATTCAGTCTACATTGTAGGCTCTCTGTCACCCCGTCAGCATAATAAGTTATTTTTCAGGAGCTTTAATCTAATTTTTTTAGTAATTAAAAAAATATTGTACTTGTCCGTTTTGATATGACAATTTTTTTCAAACTTTTAAAAGACATCGAGGTTATCTTAGCGATCGCCGCTACATCTAATTGAATGAAATGAGAGAGTTAGGGTCTCCTTGACAGATAAAACCTCCCCAATAGCGAGGATGGGGATACTTTTTCTTCATTTCTAACTGAGCCTGACGAAAAGCATCCGCACAAGGTTGACCATTTAACAAACGACCGTAAAAATCGATCATTAATTCTTGAGTTTGCTTATCTGATACTTTCCAGAGGCTGACTATCAAAGTTTTAACCCCAGCTAACATAAATGCTCGTCGCAAACCAAAAACGCCTTCTCCAGTATGGATCTTGCCTAAACCTGTATCACAAGCTGAAAGTACTACGAGAGTAGTATTGAAAAGATCTAAACCAGTTACGTCTTCAGCAGTTAGAATACCATCTTCTGCTTCTGGTGGTAGTGAGCCATTTTTGAGCCAAGTATTAGCACCTGCTAAAGCTAAACCCGAACGCAGCAAAGGATTCTCTAAACCATGTATCGATAATCTGTCTACATTATTAAAAAGCTGTCGATCTCGATCGTATTCTTGGTCTTTTAAAAAGAATCCATGAGTCGCTAGATGCAAAATACACGGTGATTTACAAGCTTTTAGACTAGTTTTGATCGCTTTTTCTGAAAGTATTGGTTTTACCCCCAATAAACTAGCAATTCTTTCTCCCTCAACCTTGGTTCCAGGTAAGCGTCGAAAATGTAATTTACCTCGTTCAAAATCTCGCGCTCGTCGTCCAAAAGAGTTTTTCTGTTCTTGTATGGGTGCAGTGCCTTTTTCATTACTGAGGTCAAAGTTAGGATCGGCAAAAACTAGAGGTTGAGTAGACTGGACTTTCGATTTAGCACCGAAGCGCAGCAGATCCCGACCTGTAGCCAGGTAACTGATGTAGTATTTGTCAATCAATCTGCGATCCCTATCTAAGGGTAGTACCTCAAATGGTAAACGGTTTAAATCTCCATCAGGAGCTAAGAATAAGCGCGTGCGATCGCCAATTATCTCAAGCAAAGGGTCAAAAATCAGTTTCCGTAAAGTTGAACTATCACCTTCATTATTGTCTCGGACAAATTCCTCTGAGTCAATGCTGTTTTCTTGATTTTCATCATCATCGAGGGATAGATCTCGCTCTTCTGCTTTACCGGCGATCAATTCCCTAAACCGAGAGATTGTTGCGTCGATAGGTTCTGCTTCGCCCAAGTCAATCATTTGTACATCGTCTGGTCGATCAAAATGTAGAATAAAAGCTAAGTAATGAGGAACTTTCCACTCTGGTTGACCCTCAACAGATATCGCTTGAAAGTCAACAATACGGAAACGAATAAACTCAACTAAAACAGCGTTTTTAGGTAAAGCTAAAGCAACTTTATAACATTTTACAGTTCGTAATTGCCGTTCTAGTTTAATTTCTGGAATTTGTTGGGCTAATTCTATTTCTAGCTGCTCTTTCCGTTCATTCCATTTCTCTAAAAGCTTTTGATAAGACTCTAAATCCTCATTTTCTGTCGGTCCAGCTATCATTTTTTGAGCAGTCTGCAACCGCCATGTTGTTAGTTGTTGTAATTTTTCTTTTAATGCGGAATACTGATGTTTTCTACCCAGTACTGCGTCTCTTTGAGCTACCAAAGCCTCAGCACCAATACCTTTGCGTTGCCAAACTAGCTCTAATGCTTTGACCACATTTTTGGGAGAATTTGAAAAGTATTGTAAAATCAAGGAGAGAAAATCCCCCACGTGGGCTTGAATTTCTGAAATATATGCTAAACGCTGTCGCTCGGAACTAATAGAGAAAACTTGTCCCACAAGCTGACTATCAATGGCGACCTGTTTTTGCATCAACTCTAGTGCTTCTGATTGTTGGTTAGTAGCCACGCACAGTTTGGCTAAATGATTGAGAAAAAAGGCAAAATCTGGATGATTTTCCCCTAACGACTGTTTAAAAATTTCTAGCCCCTGTCGATAACGACTTTCCGCAGCAGCGTATTTACCCTGTCTTCGGTAAATTTCTGCCAGATTATGCAGACTGGCAGCAAATTGGGAATGTTTATTACCAAAAGCTGTACGTCGAATATTTAAAGCCCACTGCAAACGCAACTCAGCAGCGTTATAATCACCCATGGTTAAATACAAATCTGCTAAGTTACTCAGTATTGTGGCAAAGTTTGGGTGGTTTCGCCCCAAAACCTGACGGGTAATGTTCAAAGCTTCTGTATAATACGATTCTGCATCAGAAAAGTTTCCTAAAGTTTTACAAGTCAACGCTACATTGTTCAAAGTTAGAGCAAAGTCTGTATAGTTTTCTCCTAAAGCTTTTTGATAAATCTGTGCTGCTTTCAAAAAACACTTGAGAGCATCTTCATAGTTGTTGATTTCTTGATACAAGACTCCCAAACCGTTCAAACTATCAGCAATGTCTGGATGGTTTTCTTTTAAGACTTGACGACGGATTATTAGAGTCTTTTGATAAAATGATTTAGCTTTGTCATACTTGCCAATAGATTTATAAAACGAAGCTAAATTATTTAGGCTAGTGGCAACATCTGGATGATCTTGTCCTAGTAACTGACGCAAAATTTCTGTGGATTGTAGATAGAGGGGTTCAGCATCTTCGTATTTCCCCATTTCCCAACACAGAGTTGCAACACCATTCAAGTTAACAGCAAACGATTGATGGTTTTCTCCCCACACCTGACGATTAATTTCCATTGCCTGCCGATACAAAGGCTCAGCCGCTACATAGTTGCTTTTTGAGTGGTGCAGGTGTGCCAAATTGTTAAGACTTATTGCCAAATCTGGATGGTGATTTCCCAGAGTTTTTTGCTGAATTGCGATCGCTTGTTCGTGAAATGAGGCTGCTTCCTCATAGCGATCTAACTCTTGATGTAAATTTGCTAAGTTGTTGATGCAGCTAGCAATCTGGGGGTCTTTTTCCTCTAATACCTCGCGCAAAAGTTTTAATGCTTGCTGCAAGACTTCTATAGCTTTTTCAAAATTACCTATTGAGTGATATACCTGCGCCAAGTTATTCAGGTATGGAGCGGAATCGGTAGAGTTTTGTCCATGACATGCAATCATCTCCAACAAATTCTGCTCAGCTCGATCGTATTGACCCTTGGCGTAATATACTAAGGCAAGATTTCCCTGACAGGCTATGTAGTGAGGATGTTTTTCGCCGAGAGTTTTTTTCCCTACCTCTAGTGCTTGTAGAAAAAGCTTCTCGGCTTCATCATAGTCGCCCTTTACTCGACAATGCTCCGCTTGATTATTCAGCCTGATAATGTAGTCAGTTGGCTCTTCTTCCTTTGGAGCTTGAGATTGGATTGTCTGTAATTCTTGGAAAATTCGTTCAGCTTCTTGCAGTCTACCAGTAGATTGATATAGTGCTGCTAGGTTGTTTAGACTGGAAGCGTAGTAAGGATGATTTTTTCCTAGATGCTGACGGACTAGATCGCGACTCTGTTTGGCAAGAGTACAAGCTTCCTTCCACTGTCCTCTCTCATACAGTTGTTGGCACTGCTGACTTAATTGAGCTAATTCCTGCGGAGTCATTACTTCACATCTCTGAGTTAGAATTGATTCGTTATTTTTTCGTAATTAACTAACCAGTTTTCTGCATTCTTGACATATTTGCTTTTGCATGATCTCATTTGATAATACCTGGCTTCAGGGAAACGAATCATAACTTTTATCTTAAAAGTTCAGTATTGATTGGATAAAATCGAGATCTTTTTGTAACGCAGCGCTTGCTGGTGTGCCTTGCACCATAAAATTGCGTGCGACTCATTCAGTCTAAATTCAGAAACAGAGGGACTCTTTAAGACCATTAAGCACCGCTTTGGTTGGCATCGCTTTAGACAAGCTACTAAATTGGGCGTTTATCGCTGGTTGCTCCTGTCACTGATTGCTTATTTGCTTGCCCATTGGATCTAGCGTTGGTGGAACCCTGCCAAACTCGACTGGAAAGCCGCAAGTGATTGAGCAGTTGCAATTCTCTTGCTTTCAGTGGTCTGGATTCAACTCTTACAACAAATCAGAATCAATCAAGATATTACACAGCAACACGGTTTTGAAATTATCCTCAAACCCCTATCGCATCATACTTGTTGAGAATGATGCAAGATCTAAGCCTCTAACTAGCGCGACGACGCGCCAGCAAAATCTAAAAGAAACACAGTCCCAGAATGTTTTAAAGCCAATAAATCTTACACTTGAGTAGTACCATGACAGCAAAAACCGTCTTAACAATGGTGCTGTGTGCGCCCGAATCTGAGCCTGGTTCTGGGTGATTTTGGCTAAAGATCTTGGTGAAGTCACAGCAGTGACTATCCCGTTTAAGAGATTAGATTTATCTGCCTCACCCAGGCATGGTACATCCAAAACAAAAACGACACAACCACTCTTGTGAAAACAGATGAGTCAGCAGGAACAGCCAATTGGTTCAGGGAAAGGAAATTTACCTGTGATTAACCCGAATGCCGCAGGCATTGATATTGGTGCTGACAGACATTGGGTAAGTATTCCTATAGGCAGAGATAGCGAAAGTGTGCGTAGTTTTGCTTGTTTTACAGCCGACTTGTATGCAATGGCTAATTGGTTAAAGCAGTGTGGGATTGAAACGGTAGCGATGGAATCAACAGGGGTCTATTGGATACCTGTGTTTCAAGTTTTAGAAACCTGTGGTTTCAATGTCAAGCTGGTGAATGCCCACTACGTTAAAAGTGTACCTGGTCGCAAAACAGATGTTTTAGACTGCCAATGGCTACAAAAATTACATAGCTATGGTTTATTATCTGGTTCATTCCGTCCAGATGACCAAATCTGTGTTCTGCGCTCTTACATTCGCGCCTCGGGATAACTTAATCAAGAGTGCTTGTATTCACGTACAACGAATGCAAAAAGCCTTGACTGAGATGAACTTACAACTGCACAGGGTAATTAGTGACATCACAGGTACAACAGGATTAAGCATTATCAAAGCAATTGCTGCTGGGGAACGCAACCCGCTACGTCTAGCCGCGCTTAAGGATGGACGCATTAAAGCTAGCAGGCGAGGAAATTGCTGCTTCCCTGACTGGGGACTATCGTTTAGAACTGGTTTTCATCCTACAACAGGAACTACAACTGTACGAGTTTTATCAGGCACAGATAACAGCCTGCGATACCCAAATTGAACAATGCTTGGCTTCATTTGTTGACAAGGTAGATGTCACAAAAAAGCCTCTAACCAAACCGAAGCGTCGGGGTAAAAAGCAACCAGGAAATGCACCCCAATTTGATTTGCGTACTCATTTGTATCGTATTACTAGTGTGGATTTTACACGAGTTGATGGTTTTGGTGCTTTGACCGTACTCGTATTGTTGTCTGAGCTTGGCTTAGATCCATCTCGTTTCCCTAGTATCAAGCACTTCACCTCTTGGTTAGGTTTATGCCCTGGTAGTCGCATTACTGGCGGTAAAGTCAAAAGTTCCAAAACCCGTCCTGTTGCAAATCGTGCTGCGAATGCATTTCGTATGGCTGCCCAAACTTTGTGCCGTAGTCACTCCGCCTTGGGAGCGTATTACTGTCGTATGCAAGCAAGGTTAGGTGCGCCAAAGGCAATTACTGCTGCTGCACATAAACTAGCACGGATTTTTTATCGCCTTTGGACATCAGGAGATGCCTACTCTGACCCTGGCATTGATGCTTATGAACAGCAGTATCGCGATCGCTCGCTGAAAAACCTTAAGAAAAAAGCTCAAGCTTTTGGCTTAGAACTCATCCCTCTTTCTAACTCAACGCAATGTGTTTCTTAGGAGTTAACGGTTTGTTACAAGTCTATCGAGATTTATTATTAGTCAGTTCAACTAATTCTCCCTCTGCTTTAAAAAAGCTTTACTGTGAGGAGCCATTTCCAATTCTCACACCGCAGCGGGATTACAGTCAGCGGTAGCAAGAAAGGAAAGCCCCTCCAGAGCAAGCCCCAGGAAGCTACCAACATTAGAAGAAATTCAATTCCCTAACTCCTTTTTGATTTCTTCAATGTCTTCGGGTGTGGTTTCGAGTTTGAAATCGTTATAAATTTGGGCGTTCTGTTTAATCATCGCTCCACAGGTGTAGAACACTACATTTCTTCTGGCGTATCTTAAGAGCTAATTCCTAAAGGAAAGATGAAGCCGCTAATCGTCGAATCATTAAGCGAATTAGAGAACCATAAATCATGGCTTCGCTCGACTCGCTGTGTAGTTCATAATCCTTGCTGAGGCGACGATATCGATTGAACCATCCGAACGTGCGTTCTACGCTCCACCGCTTCGGCAAGACTTCAAAGGTTTTGGCAATGCGTTCAATCACTTCAACCCGTGCCCCACAAATTTGCTGAACAACTCGTGTGAAATTTTCACCTCCATAACCTCGCTCTACCCAAATGACTTCGGTTTGAGCTAATTCATTGCCTGCTTCGTGCAAGACAACGGCTGCCCCTAATCGTTCTGGGGCATTAGCCTCAGTCACCAGCATCCCAATCAACAGTCCTTGGGAATCAACTACAATATGACGCTTGCGCCCTTTTACAAGCTTGCCGCCATCGAAGCCGTAGACTTCCCCCTTTTTTCCGTGGTTTCGACCGATTGTGAATCAGCGATAGCCACACTAGATTTCTCAGTTCGTCCCATTTGAGTTCTCACCTTATGTCGCAAGCGATCGTGAATCTGTTTCCAAATACCTTTGCGTTCCCATTTCTGGAAATATTTGTACACTGTGCCGTATGGCGGCAAGTCATGAGGCATCATCTCCCACTGGCAACCACTACGCTGCACGTAGAAAATACCGTTGAGAATTTCACGCAGGTCTACGGTTCTTGGATGCCCAAATCCTTTAGCAGCGGGTAGTAACGGCTGAATGATTTTCCATTCCGCATCGCTCAAGTCACTGGGATAGGCTCGGCGATGAGGATTAGCGATTTGCAGCAGTCGGCTCATAGGGCTTGAACAAACATACTTTCTTTCACCTTAAAAGCTCCTTCGCTGCACTTACTGCCTCTTCAGATTCTCTTTAGAAATCAGCTCTAACTGCATCCAGTTGTAGAGTTCGATATCTTTGGTAGGGTCAGTATTTTGGCAGAAAGAGTGAAGCGGTTTAACATTGCTAAAAAACTGAAGGCGATCGCCATTCAAGTCCAGATGAAAAATATGATTCACTTTGGCAGGTACAATCCCGAACTCTCCTCCGGGCGGGCATGAAGGTAGCGGCTGGTAACAGCTACACTTGAATGCCCCAAGGTGGCTTGCACCAAATGAATTTTTGCTCCTCGTTCTAGGGCATGACTGGCATGGGCATGGCGCAACCAGTGGGGGGAAACATTACCTTGGATGCCAGCACGCTTTGCCGCTGCCTTCACGATCCGATCGACAGAGTAGCGATGCATGTGACCCCCGCGATCGCGGTTGCGACTGACAAACACTGGCTCGGACTCTCCCGCCTCCTGCCGTAGTTGCAGTAGTTCTAACCACAACTCCCCAGGCAGTACAACAACGCGAGTCTTGTCCCCCTTACCATACACGGTGACTTGACCGATAGCACCACGTTCCTGTAAGTTACGCCATTTTAAACCGCAAAGTTCGCTAACGCGGAGTCCGCCGTAGTAAAGCAGCCGCAGAATTGCCCGATTGCGGGGATTCTGCTCTAGGGCAAGCATTACCTGGACTTGAGATTCAGATAGAATCCGTTCTGATAAAGTGTCAGGAGCAGATGGGGGTTTGAGCGGCGCTCCCACATTGGCTGAAAAAACGCCAATTTTATTGCCAAACGACAGCAAGGATTTGACGGCGGAGATGATACTGCGCCGAGATGATGCCGCTAACTCCAGCGACTCCAAGTGGGAAGCAAACGCCTGGACTTCCGCAAACGTTACCAGATGTAGCGGTTTGCCCACGAATTCCTGGAAGCGCTGAGCCGAACGACGGTAATAATCAGCTGTATGGCGACTCTTCCCCCCCAGCCACAAATTAATTAGCTGGTCGGAAGCTGTAGCTGCTTTTGGTGTCGCCAGTAAATTCATTGACTCATCCCGCTCTCAGGCTATTGTGACATTATTAGACTAATGTCACGTTCATTCTCCCATGCGGTGGTGCGTGCTTCCAGCCGTGGTGTCGGTTTGCACATAAAGTGAAAATCGTGACGCATAAGTTGAAAATTTGGCTCATAAGTTGAAAATTATGTCAGCGTAACCCTTATGCTGTCGTATGGGGTGAGAGCTCACATTATCTCTTAAAAAGCTTGAAACCCTTATTCAGCATGAATTATCAATCTATATATCCGAATGGCACTAAGTTAAGCTAGAACCTTCGTGTGGTAAGGATTTGAGTAAACAGGCTAATTGGGGTTGATTTGAGACGATTGCCGACTTTCTTATTTTCTCGATATCCACTTTCGCGCCTTCCCACTCCCTACAAGATTGGAACCCTTTGTATATCAATCGTTTCGGCTTAAATTAGTGCCATTCCTATATATCCCTAGTTGTCGGAAAATTTCACTTTATGCACAAATAGGGTAGGAAATTTTCACATGCTTGCGTCAATTATTTTCAACTTATGTGCAAATGTGATGGCTCAAAGTGTCATTCTGCCGTAGTTAATTTTTCAACTTATGTGCAAACCGACACAGCCGTGGGTTCGCGCATAAAGTGAAAATCTGTTGCAGACTAAATAAAAATCGCGGGCTTCCGTTGCAGTAGTCTCTTGGAATGAACTGGCATTCATATTGGTTCATCTCCTGGTCGAGGTGGTTCGCCTTCTTTCCGACTCATAATTCGATTGAAAGCTGCAAAGTCAGCCCGTGCTTTGCGTTCAACAAAAAACTGAGCTGTCTTCATGGCTGAAATTTTCTCTGCTACAGCGGTAGCGATAAATTGATTGACACTGACACCATCTTGCGCTGCTAGACGTTCGACCTCCGTCTTGAGAGAGCGTGGTAGTCGCAAGGCATAATTCGCCGTGGTGTTTTTCACAATCTTCGTCATGACTGGACTCTCCTGAGTGCTTCTGCGGGGAGAAGAACTTCAACCCCAAATTCATTTGGTACTGAGCCGTAGTCTCGCTTGTTAAAGGTGACAATCGCCAAAGCTTGCCCATTAACAGCAGCCTCCAAAACCATCTCATCGTTAGGATCGGGGAGTCTTGGACGCCACAAGTAGTGAATAAAAACCGGCTCTGCTAGCGCAATGACTGCGGTGACGAACTGATTCGCTTCCTCCTGCGAAAGACCAGCAGCAATTTGATGTTCTGGTTTACTACAGATGGCTTCATATTCAATCGCCAGAGGCACGCTTAATAGAAGAGTGACTCTCGCTGACTGGGCTGCTATTAGTAAAGCTGCCGAAGCTCCCCTCGGGCTTCGCATAGCGGCAACAATCGCATCCGTATCAAGAACCAAACGCACGTTTATCATATCATATGTGATATGAGCATTGTAGCAGCTTAGGGTAAGAGCGGACAGAGAGGAAATAGAAGCAAATGCAAATGAAATAGTGCTATTCCTTGCATAAAGCCTGTTTCAGCCTAAAATCCTGCCATCGAGTCAAAAATTTTCAATTGCATCACGATTCGGAATTCGGGTGAAAAAGTTCCCCGCGCCGCTCCCAACTTCTTTGAGCTGGGTCACGTCGCCTGCTCCAATCCCTAAATTCAGCTTCATCTTTTTGGGCTGCTTCCTCAAGCGTAGCCGCGCTTACCCCTAGCCTTCGCGCCAACTGGGTAATGTCTTGGGGAGGTAGTACGGGTGGTGGACCATACTGATAGGGAGCTTTGCGAGCGCTTCTCGATCGCTGACTCGACACGAAAGCCGATTCTAAAACTGCCAAGCGCCTCTCGATTAGGGCTATTTGGGCTTTTAACGGGGCAGTCGCCTCATCTAATTCCTGGTTCGCGACTCGTTCGCTCCTGGTGGAGCCGTCGAAGAACTGCTTGACTATAGTGACAAGCGCGGCACTTTCGGTCAGTGCTTGGGATTGCATGTACTCGCGTAACTTTTCATGATAAAGGGGTGGCAGGTAGCCTACAACTCGAATATTATTGGTTGCCATTAGGTATGCGATTCTTATGCTAGTTTGTGCTACTCCTCCAGCCTACTCCTTGGCGCTGGGTATGCCAAATCATGTTTTAAGTGTGCTTGAGGCAGCATACCTGAAGCTCAATATCGATGACCGAAACTCTTCGCGCCGCAAGCCCCTAGCTTTCTAGCTATGAGGCACAGGGCGCAGGCGATTTTAATTAAGCCAGTTGTAGCGTAGCGGTGCCGACGGCTTGCAAGATCTCTGCATCCCGCAAACAACCTTTATAGCCGTCGGCAACAACTGGCACGCTCTCGGAGTCTTGAGGGGGCGGCGAGCGCCCCTGGCGCACCCGTTCTGCTACTACCTTGTGACGACTAGCCGTTTACTTGTCAATTAATCTAGACGACTACTAATCAGAGTGGCTAAACTAGTAGTAGTCGAAACATATAACAAGGTAGACAAAATGACAACAGCAGTGATGAGTAAAGAACATCCGAAGGAAAAGGAGCTTTACTTCTACACCAATTTAGAAGTTTTAATGGCTGAAAAAGGCTTAAGTATTGCAGAACTGTCCGAACGGACTAGCGTAGCCCAATCAACTATTAGAAGTCTAATTAGGGGAAAACTCAAAAGACTTGATAGCATCAGCACTGGCAAACTCGCTCAGTTTTTTAACTGCAAGCTCGACGATCTTTATGTGATGAAGTGGGAGTAAGATCTATCTCTTGACTTAACTCAAACGTAACGAAGATGTTGAAAGAGGAGACAAATTATTCCCACAACAGCAAAGACTTTGCGATGTTATATTCTAAGTTGCTGGGCAACGAGAATGTATTTACCCGTTAACCTCGTCTGCTTCGATGCTCGGAATAAAAATATATTTATGTTAATTGGGGAAGAGAACGAGATTGAAATTGACTGACTTGGTGAATGGACGAGTAATTATGAAACCCAATTTTCAGACAATGAGTAAGGAAGAGTTACGGACTTACGTATTAAATCATCGAGATGATGAAGCAGCATTCCATACTTATATGGATAAGTTGCACGCACAAGAAAATCGGATCGAACATCCAGCTGTAGATTCTTTTGATGAGCTAGAAAATTATCCTGAGTTTGCTAGGAAATTACAAAGAGAGTCAGGCAAGCATGGATAAAATTTTGCTTTCGTTCTCTACAAAGCAGTCAACAGGTAGGGAGTTGGCGTAATGGCAAGCGAAACGAATTTTGAATCAATGCCCCGGACAACAGCGGTTGTGGATTGGGAACCGACCCTGCCGCCTACTGAGTTAATTTTCGATGATGGTGAACCCTTGGAGACGAATCGCCACCGGATTGCTATGAATGCCCTGATCCGGTCGCTGCCAAGCGCTATGGCTGACCGCGATGATTATTTTGTCGGGGGCAATATGTTTATTTATTACAGCAGCGCCCAGGTGCGGAATAAAGATTTTCGCGGACCAGATTTTTTTGTGGCTCTGGGCGTTGATGGCAGAACCGACCGCTTGGGGTGGGTAGTGTGGGAGGAGAACGGACGCTATCCCGATGTCATTGTGGAATTGATGTCGCCCTCTACCGCAGAGATAGACACGGGAGTGAAAAAGGAGATTTACGAGCAGATCTTCCGCACCCCAGATTATTACGTATTCGACCCGTTTGACCCGAATTCCTTACGCGGGTGGCATTTAGATGCCAACCAACGCTATCAGCCCTTGGTGGCTAATGAACAAGGGTGGCTGTGGTGTCAGCGGTTGGGTTTATGGTTGGGAACTTGGTCTGGAACGATAGACCGAGTTGGGGCAGTGTGGTTGCGCTTCTATGACCGATCGGGCAATCTCGTTCCCCTACCAGAGGAGGCGGCTCAAGCTAGGGCTGATTTAGCACAACAACAATTAGAAACGGCTCAACAGCAGGGATTGCAGCAAGGTGCATTGCGGCAGTTGTTGCGCTTACTCGCCACGCGCTTTGGGACGGTTCCGCCCTCAGTGGAGCAAGACTTGCAAGCACTCGATGGAGATCGACTGGAAGAGTTGGTGGATGTGGCTTTGGCGGTGGATTCCTTAGAGCAATTTGTCAACCGTTTGTCCTAAAGGTGAGGCAGCGGATACACTCAGGCACGAGTTGGTTGCACGAGGTCTGCTGTGTGACAGATTGCTTGGAGATTGCAACCGAACAGAGAATAGGGTGCGATCGCGCTCTCCTTCTATCATTTAATTAGAGAAAGCGGTAGAATTCGGGTGAATATTTGAGCAAAGCGCTGCCTGAGTGCATCCGATACAGCTTTCCTAACGCTAGTATCGTTGCAAATGTTGACCTAAGACAAAAGATGGGGGTAGCTACGATCCGCAGGTGAGCAAGTGCAGTGACGAGAATTTCTGCTCTAAACTCTGCAATAGAAGTAAAGAAGCCCATGTTCCACTACCAATCAAAGAATCTGACTACAGTTGAGATCGCCCTGCAAAATCGAACGGTAGAACAGCTCAAAAGACTCGCTGCCTTACTTCCAACAGGTTCAAAACCAACCCGAAAAGCCGAGCTGGTAGCGTTTATCTTGAAGCACTTGCAAGGGCAATCCTTGCGCGATTTGTGGCAGCAGCTCGAACCGCTGGGACAGGCGGCGGTGGCAGAAGTGGTGCATTCTCAAGCAGATGACTTCCCCACAGCCCAATTTATCGCCAAGTATGGGCAGGAACCTAACTGGGGGACTGGCATTTCCTACTACTACAATTTCCAGCCCTCGCTGTTGGGTCTGTTTTTCTATGACGGCTGGATGCCGCAAGACCTGAAGCGACAACTGGGGCAGTTCGTACCAGAGCCAGCTGCCGTAAAGCTTAACAGCACTGAGAATATGCCGCAATCTCTCACCCGTGTTTGGCGCAGGTACAGCCCCAAGAGCAAGGAGTTCGAGCAAGTAACCGACGAAATTGCCGTCACCATTTCTGAGATGGAACGAGCAGCAATACACGACCTGCAAGCGGTACTGCGATTAATAGATCTGGGCAAGGTGACAGTTAGCGACAAAACCTATTATCCCACCTCAGCCACCCTCAAGGCGATCGCCCCGCTACTAGAAGGAGGCGACTACTACGATAACTTTGTCCGCACCCAGCCTCAAAAGAATTACAACGAAGAAGATTTCAATCAGCGATCGTCTAGGGTAAAGTTTTTTACCCTAGCAGATATAAAACGCGATCTCGATGATGTGCCGGAAGTTGGCGAGATCAAACCCTTTGCCTGGGTAATGCTAGTGCAAGCAGCTAAGCTAGCAGAATTAACCAACAAACGCCTCAGCCTGACAAAAGCAGGGCAAAAAGCCCTCAGCGACCCACCTGCAAAAACCATTCGCACTCTTTGGCAACGCTGGCTGAAAACGACATTGTTGGACGAACTGCGACGGATTGAGAGTATCAAGGGACAGACGGGCAAGGGCAAGCGGGGACTGACGGCTGTATCCGGTCGCAGAAGCGCGATCTCCGCCGCACTCAAAGACTGTCCGGCGGGAAGATGGGTAAAAGTAGAGGAGTTTTTCCGTTACACGATCGCAGCAGGCTACGATTTTGAGGTCAGCCGTCAGCCTGAAAACCTCAGCCTGAACAACTCCTATTACGGCAGGTTGGAAGACGGAGACTGGGCGGTGCTGGAAGCCCGATACCTGCTCTGCCTGCTGTTTGAGTACGTCGCCACTTTAGGGATGATTGATGTCGCTTACGTCCATCCAGCTGATTCGATCGTTGGCAATAGCGAGCTGGAGGCAAATACGTTTACATTCTTAAGCCGCTACGATGGCTTGGCTTACTTCCGCCTGACAGCCTTGGGAGCGTACTGCTTGGGAATTGCCGATAGCTATACTCCGATGCCAATGGCAGTCAAGCCCGTGTTGCGCGTGCTGCCGAATTTGGAGATTGCCGCGATCGCCGCTGTCTCTCCTGCCGACGAGCTACTACTTAGCACCTACGCCCAGAAAATCTCTGATTCGGTATGGAAGCTCGACCAAGCGCAATTGCTGTCCGCGATTGAAGGCGGACGCAGCATAGCTGGGCTGCAAGAACTGTTGGAAGCACGTAGCAGTCATCCCCTGCCCGAAACCGTACTTCGGTTATTGACAGATATTCGAGAGCGTGGTACAGATTTACAAAATTTGGGGACAGCGCGGTTGATTAAATGTGCCAGTCCCGCTCTTGCTGCCTTGATTGCCAATGACTCCCGCACCAAAAAATATTGCTTCTTAGCAGGCGACGATCCTAGTAATACAACTGCTGGCAGTGCTAGCTACTTAGTCGTGCCTGTCGAGTCGGAAACTAAGTTCCGCAACTCTTTGCGGAAACTCGGCTATAGCGTGCCAGCGGGGAATTAAATTATGTCCTACATACCCGAAAATGCTTTGATCGTGCAGAGCGATCGCTCTATCCTGCTAGAAGTCCACGCTCCGACGGCGGAGGCAGCAAGAGCGGCGATCGCGCCGTTCGCGGAGCTAATCAAAAGCCCCGAACACATTCACACTTACCAAATTACGCCGCTCTCTATTTGGAATGCCCGTGCCGCTGGAATGTTGGTGTCAGCCATTACGGAGGCACTAAGGCAGTATGCCAAGTATCCCGTTCCGAGCGCGATCGAGCAGGAGATCGTTGCTCTAGGACAGAGATATGGCTTGACGATAATCGAGCCGTCAGATCCCCAGCCTGGACTGGTATTGCGGGTGGCAGACCGTCCCCTGGCAGAATTACTATGTCGGGACGAGCAAGTTGCCCCCCTACTAGGCAAGCGGCTCGATGACCTGTCTTTTTGGGTAGATCCCAGCTTGCGGGGTTTGTTGAAGCAGGCGTTGGTGAGTGTTGGTTATCCCGCCCAAGACGTTGCTGGATACGTGTCAGGGGATGCCCTACCGCTGCAACTGCTCGACGTGGCGCGATCTGGCAGTCCCTTTGCGTTGCGGCACTACCAGCACTCAGCAGCAGAGGCATTCTACCAATCGGGACGCGCCCAAGGCGGAAGTGGTGTCATTGTGTTGCCCTGCGGTGCGGGAAAGACGATGGTGGGCATGGCAGCGATGGCAGCGGTGCAGGAGAATACCCTAATCCTGACGAGTAACCTGACCTCGGTGCGCCAGTGGCAGCGGGAACTGTTGGATAAGACGAATTTGAAAGAAGAGGCGATCGCCGAGTACAGCGGCGAGACGAAATCTACTGCTCCGGTTACTTTAGCAACTTACCAAATCCTCACCTACCGCTCTAGCCGAGACGATGAGTTTCTTCATTTCGGGCTATTCAATGCCCGTTCTTGGGGACTAATTATTTATGACGAGGTGCATTTGCTTCCGGCTCCCGTGTTTCGCATCACTGCCGAACTGCAAGCCCGTCGCCGTTTGGGATTAACTGCTACACTGATTCGTGAAGACGGGCGCGAAGGCGACGTATTCGCCCTGATTGGTCCCAAGCGCTACGACGTGCCTTGGCGGGAACTGGAAGGGCAGGGATTTATTGCTGCTGCCGACTGTACTGAAATTCGCCTGCCCCAAGACGAAGATCGTCAGATGGAATACGCCCTTGCCCCTCGTCGTCAGCAGTTCCGCGTTGCCGCAGAAAATCCCCGCAAGGTGGAAGTGGTTAAGGATTTGTTGGTCAAGTCAGCCGGACACCGCATTCTGATTATCGGCGAGTTCATTAGCCAACTAGAAACCTTGGCAAAGGTAACGGCTATGCCGCTGGTGACGGGTAAAACTTCTCAGGCAGAGCGAGAGCGGCTTTACCAGCAATTTCGCGTTGGAGAAATTAAGGGATTGGTGCTGTCGCGGGTAGGCAACTTTGCCCTCGACTTACCTGATGCCGATATCCTGATTCAAGTCTCCGGTAAATACGGTTCGCGCCAGGAGGAAGCCCAACGCCTCGGTCGCATCCTCCGGCCTAAGTCGGATGGTGGGCGAGCGCATTTTTATACTCTGGTTTCTCTGCGTACCTGCGAAGAAGATTTCGCTCGTCATCGGCAATTGTTTCTCACCGAGCAGGGCTACAGTTATCAGATCGAACTCAGGGATTAGGGTCTCGCTACCCTAACGCCCCATAACACCACCATGATTTTGGTACACAGCAACGCGCATCTCAAACTGCGTCTCTTCTACTGTAGCGGGAGGGATTAGGAGAATTTCTAGCTGATTAGTAGTGGATAAGTATATGTATTTTTTATTACAACTGTTTTAGTTGTGTTTGCCGTTCTGACATTACACTATGGTTCTTTGCTGTGGCGAACATATGTGCGTAACACATCATTAATAAGCGTCTGATAACCTTTATTCTTGGCGTGTTGCTTGAACCACTGAAGCACATCCGTATCAATCCTAATACTAATTGCTTCGGTTCTTGGTTTTCTCTCTACCAGTTTTGCATTGTTGAAGAAGTCCTCATCTAGCTCCGAAATATCAGAGAAATCAATGTCCTCATCAGACATTGCTTCAATCTCTTTTGCTCGTTGCTCGCTCATACGAGGAATTTCATCTTTATGTTTGCGTATAGTAGTCATGGTAAAGCTTCTTTTCTTGTTTAGTTGCTCGTCGTGCTGAAATAATTCTGATAGCTGCCTCTCGCTCGGTATAAACGACTGTGAAAATCACAAAATATTGGTTTCTTCCAATCCCGATGTACCTTGTTTCTCCGTAGTCGGCACGACTATCAACTGTCTCGTACATTGGGTAGTCAAAAATTTCGGTAGCTTCTTCAAAACTAATGCCGTGCTTTGCAACATTCGCTTGATTTTTCTGGTCGTCCCATTCAAATTCCATAAACTTGTATATACCGTAAAGTATACACAAGTTCAATGGCTGAGTCCATTCCCGAATCTTGTTCTTTGAGGGGCAAGAGGAGCAGCGCCCATTGGTACAAGCGCCGGAAGCGCTTATGCTCCGTGTGACCTCTGAATGCCCTATTTTGTTTGCCTTTCTAGTCTTTTCCCCCTAATGGTTGTACAAAGATAATCCAACTACTGCTGACTGCACCCTCTCGGTCGCAATTCCTTGACTTGCTAGTAAAAGCAACGGCTCTATCCCCTGGATTCGTCAACGTCCAATACCAAAGCCTCGCTCCCTCTGGTGGCTGCGCTGCAATTTTTGCTCCTGCTCCTGCTTCAGCTGATGGGCATAGCCTAAGAGAATTTCCAAATCCTGCTTGGTAAAGTTTTTCTGGGCGATCGCGATAATTCCGTCCCGTTCTCTGCGCTCGATACCACGATAGATGGGCTTCTCCTGGCGCTGATGCCAAATTGTCAACGTCGAGTCTCTTTCCTCAATCCGGTAAAACTTGCCTTGAAGATAGCGACAGCCATTCTCCTGCGTACCTATTGCCTTGAGGATGGATTGCGCCGCACTATGCAGAGAATATCCCTGTTGAATCTGCCGCAGGCGTTCTTGCACAAGGGGTGTTTCTAGTGCCTGGGATAGCCGCTGCATCTGTTGGGTATGCGGGCTATTTTGCCAATCTAGGTATTGCTTTGCTTCCTGTTGCCAAGCCTGGAAGGTGGCACGAGCGTTGGAGAGCTGGCGCTCGACATCGCGCCCAGCTGCAATTGTCTGGCTCAACGACAGCTGCTTATCGCGGAGCAAGTCGGCGCTGGGACCAAATGGGTTAAACAAAGACCTTGGCTTGCCCAGATGGGCTAGTTCGTCCGCTTGTTGTTGCTGCTGTTTTTCCCAGTCGGCTTTCTGCTGTTTTAGATCGATGACTCGTTTTAATAGCCCCTCACCGTAAACCTGCACTGGTTCGCGGGGGCGCTTTTTTTGCCACTCTCGCACAGTCTGCACAAGGGCAACCAAAGCCTCATCGCTCTCATCGAGCAAGGATTCTTTTTTAGTCGAGAACCGATCTATGAGTGCTGGGGTTTTAGAAAAATGGACGGGTTGTTGAGGTGATGGTCGATCGTTTTCAGCCTGGGAAAGGGCTGGAGCTGGTGTCGGGCTAGTTGCTGCCCAATTACGCTCTGGCTGCGGTGCTGCCTCTGCCACAGAGACGGGCTGGGGAGTGGCGATCGCTTTGGGCGGCTGCACTACAGGCTCTTTCTCCAGCTTGGCTTGAAGCAACTCGCTAGCGTTAGCCTTGGCACGAGTCGGAGCGATCGCGCAGCTGAGAGCTTCAACGTCACTGGTATAAATCTTTAGCTCGTGGCGAACGCGGCTGACGGCAACGTAGTAAGCCTCTTTGCCCAAAAGTTTCGGTTGCGCCGTGTCAACGCACCAGATCGCTGCATCTAGTGTTTTGCCCTGCGACGAATAGGTGGTACTGACGTAGTTGTAATCTGCATGAATTAAATCTGCGGCTCGCACGGTGCGCGACCACCCCTTCGTTAGAATCGTTATCTCTTCAGTCTGCGGATTAACATCCGTCACCCGAAAAGCCTGTCCGTTGATTTGTTTGCTCTTTGGATCGTTTTTGGTGAATCTACCTTTGTCACCAACTCTCAGTTCTAGGAAGCGGAGCTGATACACCTCGCGGTTGACGTGCTGAGTGCAACTGCTAATGCATTTTCTGCCAGAGCTGTCGGTCAAGGTGATGGTATTGGTATCGGGATCTACGTCCGTGACGCAGTATGGTTTGCCTTTTGGGAAATTTTTGTAGTCAACATTAAATGTAACGATGTCACCCAGCTCGTAGTAGGCAGCTTGTTTCTTTTCCCAGGAGTCAAGGTTTTTACTTCTTAGGGAGCGTACAGTCACGCTCTGGGAACCAAGGCTACCTTCAGCCAATAGTCCGGCACGAATAACTTGAGTAATTTCGTCCCGCTCTTGGTTTGTCCCAGTTAGGATGAGCGTTTGCTCGCGTTCCTTTTGATTCCGAGCCAGGTAGTTTGAGGCAACGGTTGCGGTTCGCTCCTGCCGCGAAGCTACCAGAGCAACCCGTCCGCTAGCCTCCAAGCGCTCGTATGACTGTGCGATTTGACCCCTAGCTGCTAGATCGATCGCGGCTTTGAGTTCGGGGTCTTTTTGTCGCCTATTTTCGGTCATGTAAGCAGTCTGTACGCCCGCTCGTTGCAGGAGTCGGAAGGGGCATCCGGCTTCGACACTACTGAGCTGTTTGGTATCTCCAATTAAAATGACTCGGCATTCATGCTGCTGGGCTTTACTCAGTAAGGCTAGAGCCTGCCGACTCGACATTAATCCGGCTTCATCTAGGATTAGGGTTTCACCCTTGGCGGTATTGGGGGAGAGCAGGTAGCTGTCGAGAGTTTGAGCGGGAATGCCGCTTTCGCTTTCCAAAGTGGCAGCAGCAGCAGCACTTGGGGCGAGTCCGCGTAGCTGCCGACCGTTAGCAATTTCTCGCAGTCCGCTCAGGGCGTAGGTTTTCCCCGTGCCAGCATCACCCTGAATCAAGATCGCTCGGTCGGTGCTGGTAGCAGCCAGCTCGACGGCAGCTGTTTGACCAGAGGTAAAATTCTTTAATCGAGCAATCTGCGCGACTGCTTCAGGAGTAGCGATCGGTTGTAATCTGGCTTTTCCCCGTATGGCAATGGTGACGAGCAGCCGATCTCGCTCCAGGGCAGCAGCGGTCGTCAGTCGTCCGTCTTTTGTGGTCAATAACTGCCCCTCTAACCTTTGCCGCTGGATTTCCTGCTCGACTTCGGTGGGGGTCAAAGCTCCTCGATCCTGTCGCAGGGCTTCCCGAAATAACTGCTTATCGCTGAAGGCTATATCTCTTTCTAGCAAAACTTCTTGAGCGTTTTGGACGAGACTTTCGCAGCCGATCTTACGCTCTTGCCTGATGCGATCGCTGGCATATTCGATCCCGACGGCTTGGGCTTGGCTGCGCCACTGCTGCTGGAGTGCAGCGCGATCGGCATCCGGCTGTTTGGCGCTGCGGGTCTGGAGCGTTGCAAAGGCTCGTTTCTGGGCGCTGGCTTCTGCTCCCACTGCGGCTACGATCTCCTGGCGGCGGTTGCTGAATTGGGCTAATTGAGTCGGCGTGTAACCCGTCAGTTCAAAAGTTGCATCGGCATTCCATTCACATTTGTAACCGAGCTGTTCGAGTTGATGGGCTAGGGCGTTATGGTAGATTGCTCCTACCAATAATTGCTGCTGAAAAATTTCTGAGTTATCTATGGTACGCCACTTTCCATCGCGACACTGGGTTTGATTCAGAATGACGCAATGGGTGTGCAGTTGGGGGTCTTTTTGGCGGCTGGTGTCGTGTTGCCACAGGGCTACCTGAATATTGCCAGTTTTCTCATTGTAAGTCTGCTTGTTGCGGGTAATTCTGGTTTGAATCAGTTCGCGCTCGACGTATTCTAGGGCGGTTTTAACAGATGCAATATGGGCGGCAATAATGCGATCTTCTCCCCTAACTAAAGCTTCAACACTAACGCTTTTGGGAGCAGAGAAAGTTATATCTGTTCCGAGCCTGCGATTAGTCCGATCGGCAATCAGTTGGATGCCGTTAGCTGCTTTACCATGCAGTGCGGCTTCAAATTCTTGCGGTTTAATTTTGTTGCTAAGTCCTTGCTCGACTGCACCTTTGCCGTACCACTCGCTCTGCTCGATTCCCTCGTTCTTGGCATAGTAATTCTCTGCTTCGTAGTAGTGAGCGGTTTTAGCAGCGTTTTTGAGATTGCAAATACTGACTACCATGCAGAGTGGGTGGTGTTTCTATCGTCATGTTGTCACCACATAGGGCTTACTTTACCACGATTTGCAAAAATTGCGTGAGGTGTGAGAGTTCTTGGTGAGATTTTTGAACCAGAGGGTTTTGGCAGGGGGTTCGGGGGGCATATGCCCCCTGAGTCCCGACAGAAGCGCACGTAGTAAGCGAATGTATGTACGGGTTGTAAATAGGTGAGTATATGAGTGTTGGAAAAATGAAATGAATAGTAGAGAGAAATAATTAGAATAAATAGCAATGTTATATGTCAGCAATGTAGAAAAGAATAAAAGCAATTTGCAGAAGCCTTACCTCATACTATTCTCTCAGAAAGAATGCGAACAATATAGCGATCGCGAAGTAGTTAAGAATGGGTAGGAGAGCCTAAAGAGCGCTGTTTCTAGCGCGGAGCTTATTGCCTACTCCAGAAAATACTGTTTGTATACTTAATGGAATTGCTATGTATTGATAACTTGAGTACCCAACAAGATAAAGTTACGTAATGGGTGCAGACTCAAAGACTAAATAATCAAATAATAAATAGCCCAACATTTGACTGTTCGTGCTACATCAATGGCTTTAGATTGTGTTTGAGGGCAATCTCAAGTAGCGCAGCCCGCAGCGCTGGGTTAGATAAAGGTCTAACTTGCTCTGGCGGACACTCTAGGGCAGACTTCGCTCTTTCGTATAGGATAATTGCATCCTCGTCATTGTGGGCGTTGGAGTAAATTAGACCATCAATTTCCTGGTAAATGGCAGGGTTTTCGTAGAAGTAGCGCGACCAAGCCTGGGTAATGAGTCGCCCGCGCACTTTAGCGATCGCGCTAATAGTACCTGATAGCATGGCATTAGACCCGCGCAAGTCCAATAGCAATAAGTCCCGCGTCACGGTAGGGCGGGCGACGTAGTGGGTATCTGTGCGGATGACTCCCTCATCCCCAAAAATTTCGACGATGCAGCTCGAAAGGGTAAAAGCTGCGTAGTAAACTCCCCGTTGCTCGTCAACAGCGGGTTTTCGTGGAATAGTATCATCTCCCGTCACTTCACCGCGATGATGGTCGAATCGCGAAAATGGTCCCTTGTAGCGAAAGGTAAGAGCCGTGTTGTTATAACGACCAGGCTCGAACAGGCGCACCAGAAACGTGCCAGCTGCCACAACATGAAAACTCGGCTTCGGAGTTGCTTGGGGCGGCGGTAGAGGGGGCCAGATAGGGTTCGTCAACTAACTCACCCCTACAGCAAGAGCTTCGGCGATCGCTCTATCTTTCCCGCCTTGCTTGAGAACTTCCACTGGGGTTAGCCCTTCTAGGTAGGGATTGGGTCGCATTAGCCAGCTGAGCTTGGCAAAGTCGGACATATGCAAAGCCTTGAGTATCTCCGGTAAACCGTCAATGACTCCATCAGAACCTTCGGGATCGAACTGCCAAGCCGGAAATTTTAAAGCTCCTTTGTCCATTACCCCAAGTAGAGTCTTGGCTTGCACGCGGTCGTGGGGTGTCTGGCGAGAAGTGCCAAGCAGCTTCGCTACCTGGGGAGCGCTCAAAGCTCCCGCTAGTAACTGCCGCCTGTAGGCAAAATTTTCTAGCATTGCCCAAAATTCTAACTGGACGCGCTCGGACTCGCTGAATTCTCGTCCGGCGATAGAAAGAGCAAATTCACGCTCGGCATCGGTTGCATCAGGCTGGTTAACTGCCCGCTCGATTAACTGGGCAGCACGTTCTAGTTCGTCGGCATCTAAAGAGTTTGTCAAAGACTGGACGATGATATTTAAGCTTTGTTGGGAGCGCTTTTGAGCATCCTTACTTACTGTCATATTCTATCTATCATCCTTTCCCGCTTTGTAAGAGATGTCAACTACATCGTACCTGATTTTGGGTAAGAGATGTCAACCAAACGGAAAGCGTATGCAGCTCCAATTCAGGAAGTGTTTCAACGAAGCAAGCTGCGAATCTCTCCACATCCCTGAATGTACTCGACCAATTGCCGAGTGTAGCCTTCTTTTTGGAGTAGATCCAGATTTCCAACTAAAATAAATGATTCTTTAGCGCGACTGACGGCAACATTGAGGAGATTTAGTCGGCGGTTGATGAACCAAAGGCTGTCTTCGGTGCGGTGCTGGCGCGTGGAAAATACGATCGCAGATTTCTCTCCCCCCTGGAAGGTGTGAACCGTACCGATGCTGTCATTAGGGAAGTTTTTCCAGCGAGACTGGAGCTTATATTGGAGAGCGTGAGCCTGACGACGATAGGGCGAGATTACCCCAATAGTCTTTTCATTGTTGGGTGAATCAATGCAGTAACCATAAGAGAGTAGGCGATCGATAATTGCTTCCACTGCCTCAATTTCTTCAGGATTAGTGTAGTTTTGGTAGTTGCCTTCGACGTGGTAAGCAATCAGGTTGGGACCAAAAGCTGACTCGCGGGGTGGGGTTTTGACAATCAAGCCATAGTTACAGAGGCGATCGCAAAATTGGATAATCGGTGGGGCGCAGCGATAGTGTTCTTTGAGGATAATTCCCACTCCTAAGTCTCCCACTCGACCGCTAGCTCCAGCGGCTCGGTGATAGGCAGTACATCCAGCTGCGGGACTGTAGCGGTCGTAATCCTCGTCTGTCAGCCCCCGCGTCAAGAAAGCTTGGGTGCAATACTCTTTTAAGCTGTCTGCATGAAAGTTGATTACTGGTTCCAGTTGCCAAGGATCTCCTACTATCAGGGCTTGCTTAGAGCGCACGAGGGCGGGAAACAGATGATGTTGTAGAATCATCCCAGCTTCATCTACTATCAGTCGGTCGATGCTGCCGCTATCTGGATGGGGCAGTAGATTTCGCAGAGAATGCAGCGTACTGATGAAAACTGGGAATAGTAGGCTAATGTCACGATAAATGTTTTGCCAATCTCTTGCCAGTTGACTAAAAGCATTTGAATCCCGATTCAAAACATCTCGATAAATTGACAGCGAACTAATAATTTCTTGCTTGCGCCGCAGTGCTTCTTGTTGTAGAAAAGACCAGGACAATTCAAACAAATGCTGTTGCAAGTCGTGAAACTGGGTATAAAAGCGAGTGTAGAAGTCTGCTGTCGGACAGCTGGCAAGTCGGCTTTGGACTTGCTGCCGTTGAGCTACTAAAGCATTCAATCTCTGTCTATCCGTAGAAAGCTGGTTCTGCGTTTGGGCTAGCTGTTGCTGTAGCTGTCGCCACTGGGAAGCAGCCTTGCTCTGCGAAGCAACGTTTTTGCGGACAACTTCTAGCCGCCTGCGGTTGAGGGGAAATTCCACCGGAAAGGGCGTATCTTTGGTAGCGAGAACGGCAGCTTCAATCTTTTGTTTTAAGCGCCGGACGATCCAGCCGTCAGAGCTAAACGTCAGGATACGCCAAACTTTTTGTAACAAATTCTCCAGTTGCCGCTTCCAGCCTCCTGTCCGTTCGGTTCTTTTGGGTTCTTGTTTGGCAAGCTTAAGCCAAGCGCTTTCTAGTTGCAACCCAATCCGCTCGTATTCGGCATGGGGGAACTGTGAATAATCGGAGAAGTCATTCAATCGCTCTTGCAAGTTTGACTCAAATCCTTGATTCTCCTCAATGCGGCTGGAGAGAATTTGGATATCTCCCAAAATGCCATGTAGCAGCCGCTCGTCAGTTGATTGGTGTGCGGAGTGGTTCCGGTCTTGTTGTTGGTGCTGCTGAAATTCGTCAACCGCTGATAATAATCGCGACTTGGTTTGCGATCGCTCAACTTCATCAAACTCTGCCGAACGCAACCAGTCAATTGCTAATTGCAGTTTAGGGGAAACAGCTTGAGCGATCGCCTCTCTCGCACCCCCGCTTAGGTAGAATCGCTCTGTTGGGAGGCAGGAAGCCAATCGCCCCTCAACATTGGAAATAGCCCGATTGTTTGTACTGGTAACTAGGGTAAGGTTGCTGATGTCAGAATTTGTTTGAGCTAAATGTACCGCCCGCTTTGCGACTTGCTGGGCGATCGCGTGTAACAGCAAGTCAGTTTTGCCGCTTCCTGGCGGACCGATAACGGTAGTGATGGGATTAGTAGTGGCGTGCTTGAGTGCAGCCGCTTGAAATTCGTTGGGAGGAGCTATAGAAAAAGCTCCTAGAAATAGCTGTTGATGATTTGGTGGTGTGGGTTGACCGAAGAGATACTCCCAGGCTGGATGACCTGGAGTCGCCCAATTCCAGTTTCGTTGAGCGAGAATTTTTTGGAAATCTTTTTTCAGGTTGTAGCTGAACGGGACGTAGTTAAAGCGTAACAGGTAAGGTAGGGGCTTAGAACGGACTGGATGTGGAGGTAATTCAATCAAGTCGAGGAAGTTTTGCAGGGTGGAAAATGAATGAGAGAAGGTGTCTTCCAAAAAGACTTTTAATCCTTCACGAATTACTAGAGATTCTGTGCCTTCCTCGTCCAGTTGGTAAAAATTCATCAAATTAGGCAACACTGGCTGAAATTTGAATTTTGTTAAGTTCCAGCCACTCTTGCGATAATTGCCTTGAAAGATTTCCGAGATGTCAATAGTAAAAATCGGGCAAAACTTGCGGCTACCGTCTTTGATTAGATAAATTTGCGGAAAAGCTACGGCAATTTGAAAATCGTCAGCATTATTATTCCTTTGCCGCTCGTCTTTAAATTCTTGCTTGAGGAGTTGAAATACTTCTGCATCTAAAAGTAGATTGTCTCCCACCAAGCTAACGCCTTTGTCCCAGATGCGGGTTTTCTCCTCAGAGCCAGCGTCAACTTCAGCGCTTGCTAAATCTGACAACCGAATGTAGTCCATCCAGGTTTGGATTAGAGCTGAAATTTTTGCCTGCTCTGACATAGGAAGAAAGGAGAGCAATTGCTCTTGGCTTGACTTATACATTGCTCCGATTATAAGAGCGGTAACTGTTTTGTGTCGCTTGGAGTAAATTGGCTTGTTGAAATCAGATGGGAGAGCATTGTCTAAGTTTCCGCCAGCAGGAACTCCAATTCAGCTAAAAGCGATTCCAGGCGGACTTGCTTTTTCGGGTCTGACCAGACAGAAGCTTTTTTCGCTTGACGGATTGTAGTCTCAAACCTGTGCTGTAGGGGGGGTGGCTCTGTTTTTGGAGCTAGAGCGTCGATTTGTGCTTTGATTTCGCTCAGCGACCAGTTATTGGCGATCGCTGCTTCCAGTAAATTTGTACGGGATTTCTCATCTTTCGCCCGCGCAATGGCTTTGGCTTTGGTATAGGCAATTTGACCGGAGCGCAGCGCCCCTAAAACATCTTGGGGTAGGTTGAGTAGGGGCAGTCGATTGGTGACGAATGACTCCCAACTCATCATCCCCAGCGCGGTAAAAACTCGTTCTACCTGCTGCTGCTCTAAGGCTGACTTAGTATTGCTAGGCGAGTTTGGACTGTCATCGGGGGCGATAATAACGTTATTATCAGTGGCAGCTTTTTGATTCTTCAGGGGTTGGTTAGGCGATCGCTTACTCTCATTGGGATTGATAATAACGTTATTATCAGGCGCTATTTCCCCAGTTACCTGCGCTGGGGTTGAGGAGCGGAATTCTTGATTGAACAATTGGCGTAGCAAGCTGGGAATCAACTCTACACTTTGACCCAATTGGAAAGCTAACAATTGCAGGATGCCTTCTGTCTCCTCGACTGGGTTGAGATCTTCTCGTTGCAGGTTTTCGATTAAAGCTAATTGCAGAGCAGCTTCATCGCTCAGCTCCCGCACGACAACTGGAACTTCGGTCAAATTGGCTGCTGTAGCCGCACGGTAGCGCCGTTCTCCCGCCACCAACTCGTATCCTCCCGATGTGAGGGGACGCACGAGGAGGGGTTGCAGAATGCCGTGTTGTTCGATAGAGACAACTAACTCTTGTAAAGCTTGAGGGTCGAAATAACGTCGAGGTTGTTGTTGGGGCAGGTGAATTTCAGAAAGCTTCGCCTTGGATTCAGTAGCAGGAGTGTCAGCATCCAGCGGGGATAACCAAGCAGGGGTAGGGGCAGTAATTTTTCCCCCAAAGGGTTTGTCGCTACGCTTGGAGCGGCTCATTTTAGGGACTCCACGTATATAGCTAGTTGGTCGAGGATAGCTACAGCCGGATGCTTAGGCTCGTAAATAGCTAAAGGCACTCGGTCTTCCGTAGCGTCTACAAAAGCTGTGGCGCGAGGGATAGGAGGAAAGATTTTGCCCCAGCTCGAAAGCTGTTCGGCAATCGCTCCCAATGTGCGCCGATCTGCTGAATTCTGCTGAGCGTATCGAGTCGGGACGAATCCAATCACTTGTAATTTCCGGTTAGCTTTATTTTTGACGTGCGTTAGGGTTTGCAACAGTTCGTCCGTCCCCTCAAAGGCTTTGAGGTGCGTCTCGACAGGAACTAGAACGTGAGTCGCTGCTACGAGAGAGATATACGAGAGTAACCCTAAGCTGGGCGGGCAATCAATTAAAACAAAGTCGTAAGAGTCTTGGACTGGCTCGATCGCTTCCCTGAGGCGCAAGTCGCGCATACTAGCACTCACTAGCTGCATTTCTGCCCCACTCAAAATTCTGTTGCTAGGAGCTAAGTCGATACCGTGGATTCCTTTGTGAATCGGCAGCGGTAGCTCTTCGACTATGGCATCTGAAACCGTCTGCTGTAACTGCGCTGGAACCAAACCCATAAATTTAGTTAAGGAGGCTTGGGGGTCCATGTCGACGAGCAAAACGCGGTGTCCCTTTTGTCCCAAGTGATAGCCCAAGTTATAGGTGAGGGTAGATTTGGCGACACCACCCGCTTGGTTGAATATAGCAAGTATCTTAGTCATGGAAGCTTGTTACCTCCAAAAATTGGTTCGTTCACTGCATTAGTAGTAGCGCCTTACAACAATTGTTCTAAGCGATCGATTGCTCTTTTGAAAAGAGTAGCGATCATGGAATGAGCGAGCGGATTGCTGAGATATTCCCAGATAAATCTACCTTGGAATCGCCCTAGCTCACTGCAAAACCTGTATATTGCCTTTTATAAGGAGCTTGAAACGCCAAAACAATATCTTGCTTTGGCACACCTAACTCGACCAATCGCTCGGCTATTCCGATCTCAGTGCCATCATGCTGAATCCAGATTTTGCCATCTTTGATATCTAAATGCAGCACGCAACCGTACACGCGGTGGTTGTCGTGCCAGCCAACATCGACTAACTGATAATGGTCGCGATCAGTGTCAAAAATGGTCTGAGCTTCAATGTCATCAGACAATGATTTGTAGCTAGCGTATTCAGATAGTAAGCTTTGAATATAGTCGCGATAGTCCTCTACCTTTCCCATCTGACTATTACCTCCCTTTGAGGATCGTAAATGATTAGCTTGAGTTGATAGCGCTTTATTGCCCCTTGGATAAATTGAAGGGCGAAGAAGGTGTAATAAGTATCCTCTGGAACAGCTAGATACAAAATCCGCTTTGGGTCTTGCTCCTCTAATGCCAAACGATAATTTAGGAACTGTCCTAATGCAGTATGAAAATCAGAAATAGCAGATGTTCCCAGAAAACTTTTAACTTCGACTGCTATCTTCTGTCCGTCTTTGTCGGCGGCTATTATTTTTTCTGCACCCAAATCGATCTGCATCTCAATCCCACCCAAGCGAATTAACA
Organism: Chroococcidiopsis sp. SAG 2025; assembly: GCF_032860985.1. GTDB lineage: Bacteria > Cyanobacteriota > Cyanobacteriia > Cyanobacteriales > Chroococcidiopsidaceae > Chroococcidiopsis. The sequence goes on along the minus strand of NZ_JAOCNC010000010.1, from coordinate 1,135 downwards.
TTGGGTCGTGAGTAATTAGCCACCCTTCTTTTTGAAGGACAATTTTGACAGCGTTGTGAAAAAGATCTTTAGCCGACATTGTATAAATGTAGCGATCGCTTTCGTTGGACAATTGGGGAATAACCAAACGGGCAGACACTTAATTTTCCATTTATAGCTAGCTACTCAAGTATAAGGTTGCCACTCTAATAAACTGGCATCCACAGCCAAATCGCAGCGAAATCGCTCCCTCATCCATTGATTCGCGTCCTCTACAGCAGTAGCGACTAAACCTACCAGTCCAGTTGCTTGATATCGTAGAGTACGCCAAAGTTTTCCGGCATAACGTACCAGTGGCATATCTATTTCTGCCACTTCCTCCCGATTATTTACAATTACAGGCGGGATCTGGCAAGCTTCAATAGAAGGTGTGACAACGGTTTCAGGCTGTTTAATCTCTAAATCTCGATACTTCCGATCTAGTGCCTCCAGTACAGCAAGGCGATCGGGATCGGTGAGGGATGCTTCGCATACGGCGTAGTAGCGCACGTTATCGCGGCGGGCAACGCAGGTTGTTGTTATCCCGATCTTCTCCAATAACTTACCCCAAAGTTTGATCGGGTCGGAATTGGCGTTAACGTTCAGGTCGAAAGCAACTTTAATTTTCCTTCGCATCGCGTAAGCCCGTCGTTGTAGTTGTTGCATGGCAGAAGAACTCTGGCAGTATTCCACGCCAGGGGCGATCACTTCTGGTATGCCTAAGTCCTTAAGAATTTGCACTTGCAGGCTATAAGTTTTTACATCTGGCAAATACACCATCGACTTAGACAAGTGGCGCAGCCAAGTTTTCTCGTCCAGCGCCATGACTTGATCTGGATGCATCATGCGCCAAAATAATCGCTGTTGGGACAGCCAAAATCCCCGATTCCCGATCGCAGCTTTGAAAATAAATGACTCGGTAAGTTCCACTCCTGGCAGTGCGTCTTGCAAAAATGCCCGTTCTGCCTTGCGTCTATCTGCTTGAGTAGAATGGGGATTGTTTTTAATCGAGCGGGCAAGTTCGATATCGATCCGTTCGGCACTGGCTATTTGGGCTGCTAGTTGCTGTCGAGCTTGAATTTTTTGTTCGCTCAATTCCTTGAGTGGAGGAATTTTT